>JBCDHO010000006.1:0-19496 GCA_038749855.1 Pseudomonadota bacterium | reverse complement strand
CCGCAAACAAAGCGTCCCAGCGTGCCTCGTCGATTTCCTTGATCGAGCCCAGCCAGCGCGGCGTTGGTACGGACTCGAACGGCTTCTCGCCCGTCTCGGCCCTACGGCCTTTGGGCAAATCCAGCGAGCTCACGGTCGGTGCACCTGGCTGCCGCCCTCAACGGCTGCGGCGCGTTCCCGTTGTTCCCGCTGTCTCATCGGCATGCCGTCGATTTGCGTGAAGAGCGCATTGAGGTTCAAGGTGTCGTCGCGGCCCTTGAGGCCGCCGTCTTTTCCAATGAGCAGCACGTCGAGCGGCTCCTGAATGGGCGCCAGTCGTTCGCGCAGCTCCGAAACAAACGCCGGATTCAACGCCGCTTCGTGATTGCTGCGTACGTCGCCATCCAGCGGCATAAGAACCCAGGAGACATCGCGTTCCTGGAGTTGAGCTTCCACGGCTTCCAGTCGCTGCTCAATAGACGCCCCGGCTCCCCTGCTCGCGAACACGAGAATCACCCGCCGCTCCCAGCGAAGGGGATCGAGTGAAGCCAGGCTTGGCTCATCGGCGGCGCGGCTGGTTAGGATCATCATGGGCAGGGAGTACAGCAGGACCGTGGTGACCAGGGCGTAAACGATGAATTGAGGACGCGTCAGCAAGTGGTTTCCGGGTCTCTTGATCGAAATCAGGGAAATCATAGCCTGCAGCGTGTCTGATCGACGTCAGCGATCGCCAACGCGCCTCCTGCTCGCGAACGTGGGACAATGGGGCGGTGTGGTCGCTCAGACGCCCGAACTCGGACACACTGTGCTGACAATGCTCCGCCAACGCCGTTCAACGCTGCGCCGCGCGACGATCGCCCTCGCTGCGCTGTGTCTGCTGCTTCGCACGAGCGTGCCCATCGGCTTTATGCCTGGCAATCTGCTCGCGGGCAGCTGGGCCATCCCCTGTCCCAGTGCCTTTCCTGCGGCCTTTTTTGAACCTGCCGCGGCGGGCGCAGTTGGGCTGCACGACCACCATCATGGACATCACCACGGCCACGGCGCTGCAGCCGGCAACGCACACTCCGACGACGACGCTCCGTCCGTGCTGGGCCTCGATAAGCAGTGCCCGCTCGGCGAAGCACTTCAGACCCCCGCGCTGCTCCCACCGACGCTGACCTTTCGCCTGTCCGCACCCGGGACAGTACAGGCTTCCTGGCCTGAGCAGAGCATCCGGCCCGGGACAACACCCCACCCATTCAAGGCCCGTGCACCCCCTTTCCTGAGCTGATCACCCAAAAACCCTTTTGATGATCAGGCAGCGCTGAGGCGTCGGCGACGATGCCCCGCCTTGCTGCCATTGCTAAGGAAAAAACCATGAAAACGCATTGGCTTGCGAGCGCGATGGCGCTTGCACTTCTTGGCAGCCCGAACGGGCATGCCGACCACACTGACGACTCACCCACGGAGGCAGATCGCCACGCACCGATCGGCGTCATGGGCGATCATTTTCACGACGCCGGAGAGTGGATGGTGTCTTACCGCTTCATGCGCATGAGCATGGAGGACAACCTCCTGGGCTCGGACAGCATCGACCCGGACACCATTGTTACCACGATTCCCAACCGGTTCTTCGGCATGCCAGGCATGCCGCCCACGCTGCGCATCGTGCCCGTCTCCATGGATATGGACATGCATATGTTCGGTGTCATGTACGCACCCACGGACCGGGTCACGCTCATGGCCATGGTGAACTACCTGGAAAACACCATGGACCACATCACCTACCAGGGCGGCATGGGTACCAACGTCCTTGGCACGTTCACGACCAAGACCTCGGGCCTGGGCGATACGCCGCTCAGCGCCCTGGTCAGCCTGATCAACGAGCCTGACCGGAAACTACACGCGATCTTCGGCGTCTCCGCACCAACCGGTGACAATGATGAAACCGACGACATCCTGACGCCCATGGGCATGCGGCCCACCGTAAGGGTGCCCTACCCGATGCAGCTCGGTTCCGGGACCTGGGATCCGATCGTCGGCCTTTCCCACAGCGGCTGGGCCGGTGCCTTCGGCTGGGGCGCCCAGTGGCGAAGCACCTTCCGCATTACCGACAACAGTGACGATTACCGGCTGGGTGACGAACATCGACTCACGGGTTGGGGCAGCTGGGCCCTGTCGCCGGCAGCAAGCTTTTCCCTGCGCCTCGAGTATGTCGACCGCGGCAGGGTGGATGGGCTTGACCCGAACATCCGGGGACCGGTGCAAACCGCGGACCCGGACCGGCTGGGCGGGGAACGGCTGGATCTGGGCATCGGCGCCAACTTCGTGCTCCCCAACGCCTGGCGCCTCGGTGTCGAATACCTGACCCCCCTGGATCAGGATCTGAACGGGCCACAGCTGGAAACGGACTGGCAGCTGACCGTGGGCGTGCAGTACGCCTGGGACTAGCCTGTTTGCGACCCGGGGCGTGCAAGGACGCCCCGGGTCCTGGTTGCCCGTCAGACCTTCATAACTCGGCTCGAAGCCGGGTAAGTACGGCCCGGCTCGCCAGATTCCCTGATATTCCGCACAATTCATCTCGCATTCATGGGGAGAATTCCCAAGACTGTGTCCCGAGATCAATAACTTGGGCACGGCAGGAACCGTGCAGGGAGTGAAGCATGACCTTTGGCGAGTATCTGAAAGCCCAGCGTGACGCCCGCGGCTGGACCCAGCCCATGGCGGCGGAAAAGATCGGTATCGAACAGTCCTATCTCTCCAAGCTGGAGACCGGGAAAGCGGTGCCCTCGGAAGAGATGTTCGAGCGCCTGCTGATTGCGTACGGGATCGACCTTGACCGGATGGCGGGTGAGGTGTCCCTGGGAGAACTCGAACGGCTTCGGGAAATCGCCGCGGTCCGCGACCTGGTCCGTCGCGGCCAACAGGCCACGGCGAAGGGCCGTCGCCGCTGGCTGATGGCCTCCTTGCTGTTGCTCGCTTTCGGCGGCGCCCTGCTCTCCTTTGTCGTTACAGAGCGGCGCTTTGCGGATGATCAATATATTTACGTGTCCAAGGGCGTTATCCAGGACGGAGAAAGCGACTTCCTGTTCGGCGGCTTCGATCGCCTCGATCCCGCGTACATCACTGACCGGCACGCCGACGACCCACTCGTGACGCGCCTGGACCTGGAGTACCGCTACCTGCCGGATAAGCAGGCCTACTTTGTGGAAACCGTCGATGTTGGTCGACGCGTGTTTGAGCAATGGGGGCAGCGGGGAACGCCGCCCCTGCTCCATGCCCATGTCTTTCATGCGCTGGCCGTGGCCATGCTTCTCGCTGGGCTGGGCGGGTTGTTCTTGGCCCGGCGCTGGTAGGCGGCCGCTGAGCAGGGCGCGGGGCGTCGGGCCACCGTGCCCCTCAGCTCAGATGGTTCGCGTGGCCACCGCCGGTGGCACGGAGGCCGCCCGCCGGGCCGGTCCCAGTACCGCGAGCTGCCCAACGACCAGCAAGACGGCCATGGCCATCGGGATCAGCAGGGCGTTCATGCTGTCGAGATCAAAGGCATCCACCATCCAGATGTTCAAGCCGATCGTGAGCCCTGCTCCCAGTACCACGCCCACACCGCTGATCAGCAGATTCTCGGACAGGAAATACCGGGCGATGTCCGCCTTGCTGGCGCCCAGGGCCCGTCGGGTGCCGATCTGCTTAGTGCGCCGGCTGACGCTGAAGCTGGCGAGGCCCACGATGCCGAGTGCGGTGACCAGCAGCAGCAAGCCAATGGTGAAGAGCAGCAGCTTGATCATGGAGGAATCGCCCTGGTAGGAACGCTCGCGCGTTTCTTCCATCGTATTCAGCCCGCGGATCAGGCGATCACGGTTCGAGGCCGCCAGCATCTCCTCCACCTGGGGCATCAGCGTATCGCGCTGGCCCGGTTCGGCGCGGATGATGTAGCGGGAGCCGCCGTAGGCCGTGTTCTGCGGCACAAGCGTGGTGCGTTCCACCCCATCCCAGCCGTTCCAGGCGGCCTGCATGCGCTCCACGATTCCTTTTACGGTCATGGGCTGGGTTTCCTCGATGTAGATGGTCTGCCCAACCGCTTCCTGCCAGTTGTCGTCACCGAACAGCGCCTTGGCGAGTTCAATGGTAATCAGCGCCGTGCCCGGCCAGGTGGAATCCTCGGGCGTCCGCCAGGTCATGTCCGTGGCCGCAAAGTTTTCACCGGCCACCAGCTTGAGGTCGTAGGTTTCAATGCCGTGCTCGTCCACGAAGTAGATGGCCGTCCCGGTCGTGTCCACGTCGGAACCGGCTTCCGTGGCCAGGGACATGGACCAGCCGCCGCCCGACAAGGGCACGCTGTTGGTTTGCACCGCGTTGACCACGCCCGGCATGGCCCGCAGCGCGGCCAGGTCTTCCATGACGGCGACCTGCTCGTTGAAGTTGTCGTTAAAGCCGATGCTGGAGAGGTAGAAGGTATCCACCTCGTTCACACCGCTGGGCCGCGACATGGATTCGGCGCGGGTCTGGATGATAGAGATGGCGTTCACCATGATGGCCATGGTCACCGCCATCTGCAGCGCGATCAGCACCGCACCGGTCTTGTTGCGCATGAGGGCGCGCCAGATGGGTCCAAATTGCATGATGCGTCCTCCTACTGCGTCTTGAGCTGGCTGGCGGGCATGATCTGCATCGCGCGCCAGGTCGGGTACAGGCCGGCAACCAGGGCCGACACGATGGCCAGGGCGATGGCGGTCAGCATCATCTGCCAGTCCAGGTGAACCAGGTGCTCGACAAAGTCACCGAACAGCACCTCGATGCCCCGCAGGCCGAGCCAGGTCAGCCCAAGGCCAAGGACCCCGCCGCCCAGTCCAATCAGCCCCGCCTCGATCATGTGCTGCAGGAACAGGTCGCTGCGACGCGCGCCAAGGGCCCGGCGAACGCTGATGTCCCCGGTCTTGCGCATGAACTTCGCCAGCAGCAAACCGATGGTGTTGAGCAGGCAGACGACGAGGAACAGAAAGGACAGCCCCAGCATCACCTGGGCATCGTCCTCGACGACCTGTCGGTCCTCCATCCACTCCATGACATCGTTTAGCCGGTTGTTGAGCGGCCGGGGGAACCGTCCGAGCACCTTCTGCTCCTCGACGTAGGCATTGAGCCAGCTCATGTAAGCCGCCTCTTCTTCCTCGTTGCGCAGCTCGGCCCAGAACTGGATCCACGCGCACTCAGAGTTAAGGAAAGCATCG
This sequence comes from Pseudomonadota bacterium, assembly GCA_038749855.1. Classification (GTDB taxonomy): domain Bacteria; phylum Pseudomonadota; class Gammaproteobacteria; order Xanthomonadales; family SZUA-36; genus Marinihelvus. The sequence goes on along the minus strand of JBCDHO010000006.1, from coordinate 14,313 downwards.
CGCCCTTCCCCGTCCACGGGCTTCCAGCAGTTGGTGTTGCCATTGCGTGGCAGATCTTGCTCGATGGCAAAGGTGAACGGAATAAAGGCCTCCTCTGGAAGGTTGAAGGCACCGTTGGTGACGTCGTAGTACTTCGGCACCGGCAGCCACTCGTCAATCACGCCCACGACGCGGAAATTGATGCCGCTCATGCGAACCGTGCGGCCGACGGAGTTTTCGCCGCCGAACACCCGGTCGTTGAGTTCACGGCTCAGGACCACCACCGCCTCGCGGTTTTCGTCGGCGGATTCGTCCCAGCCACTGCCGTAAAGAAACGGCAGATCGAACATCGGAAAGAAATCGGCCCAGGTGTTGCGGATATCGACCGTGTAGGGGTTCTCGTCACCGCCTTCCGGCTCCAGCACGAGACCGGAGCGGTTGTTCGCCACCGAACGAAAGGCAGGCGCCTCCTCCTGGAGTGCGATGGCGTCCCGGTAGGTCATCTGGTCCGGAGGGTTGTAGCCATCGGGACCCGGCTCTCCCGCTTCCCAGCTATCGAGCTGGACGTGGAAAAGCACCTCGGACTTTTGCGGAATCGGGTTACTGGACATGGCGTGGTTGACGGTCAGGATGGTCATACAGGCACCGATGCCCGTGCCGATGGCCGCCACCATGAGCAGACTCAGCCAGGGATTGGTCCGGATGCTCAGCCAGCCAAGCTTCAGGTAATAGTTGAACATGGTGCTGCGCCCCTCAGCCGTTGGCCACGTCGGCCAGCTGCATGTCCGAGCTCATGTCAGACACGCGACCGTCGCGGATGTGAACGTTGCGACCCGCCATGTCCGCCAGCGTCGGATCATGGGTCACCATGATGATGGTCGTGCCTTCTTCGTTGATGGAGCGGATCAGCTCCATGATGCTCATGGCCATGGAGGAGTCGAGGTTCCCGGTCGGCTCGTCGGCGAGCAGGAAGCGGGGTTCGCCTGCGAGTGCCCGCGCAATGGCCACGCGCTGCTGCTGACCCCCGGACAGCTGGGACGGCAGGTGCTTCGGTCGTGATGCCAGACCCACCATGTCGAGCACCCGTTCGATGCGGCGCCGACGCTCAGCACCGTTAAAGCCGCGATAGCGCAGCGGCACGTCAACGTTGTCGAACACGTTCAAATCCGGGATCAGGTTGAAGCCCTGGAACACGAAGCCGATCTTCTCGTTTCGCACCTTGCTGGTGTCCGCATCGGAAAGCGAGGAGACATCCTTGCCATCCAGCACGTACTTGCCCGCCGTGAACTTCTCGAGCAGGCCGGCGATGTTGAGAAAGGTGGTCTTGCCTGAACCGGATGGCCCGGTGACAGCGACGAACTCGCCCTCCCCCACCTCGAGGGAGAACTCACGCAGGGCGTGCGTCTCCACCGTGTCCGTGCGGTAAACCATCGAGATGTTCTGCATGCTCAGCATGGGGTGTCTCCTTGCGTCAGTCTGTGATTCGTACCGTGTCCGCGCCGCGGAAGCCGTCTGTGCTCGAAACGACCACCCGGTCACCGGCAGTGAGGCCCGTGGCAATCTCCACCGCGGCAAGGCTGCGCGCGCCAGTTTCGATGGTCGTGCGTCGGGCCATGCCGTCGTCGCCGAGCACATAGGCGATGCGCCCACCACCGCTGTCGAGGAACTGGCCCCGCGGCAAAGTCAGAACGGCCTCACGGGTTTCCATAAGAATGCGGGTCGTGAGCCGCTGGTTCTGGCGCAGGCCCGGTGGCATGTCACCATCGAAGCGCACGCGCGTCGTGACCTGGTTGGCGACCACCTCCGGGGAAACGGAAACCAGCAGCCCGGCAAAGGGCCGATTCCCGACCAGCACCTCGGCCGGCATGCCGATACCCAGGTCATCGGCGTAGCTCTCGGGCACCTGGGCCTCGACCTCGAAGGCCGTGAGATCGACCACCGCCATCACCGCCTGGTTGCGGTTCACGGTGGCCTTCTGGTCAACCAGCAGGTTGCCGACGATGCCGCTCACCGGCGAGCGCATGGCCAGCTCTGCCACCTGCCGCTCCAGGTCCTGCACCAGCAGCTCCTGTCGGTTGAGCTGAAGGTTCCGGGTCTGGAGCTCAAAGGCGAGGCGCTCATCGTCCAGGGTGGCGTCCTCCACCGCATGCCGATGCGTCAGCTTGGCGGTTTCAAGGTCGTCGCGGGCCCGTTCGTATTCGACCTGGGAAATGGCGTTGATCTCGTTCGCCGATTCGGCCCGGCGGTATTCGCGCTCGGCCGCCGTTAGCGTCACGGCCGCCTGGTCCACCTGGCGCTGGTTGTCGAGAACCTGCTGCTTGGTTTCGATGCGCTGCCGGTCAAGTTCGACACTGAGCGAATCGAGCGTCGCCTGCTCCTGCTGCAGTTGGTTCTGCAGCTCGGGGCTGTCCAGCGTGGCAAGCACCTGGCCTTCGCTCACCTGGGCGCCTGCCTCCACATTGAGCGTGATGATGCCTTCAGCCGGGGCAAACAGCGTGGGCGCGACCGCCGCCACGACCCGCCCCTGTACAGAAACATCCCGCACCAGGTCGCTGACCTCGACCGTTGCAACCCGCAGCCGGTCCAGGGGCACGGTGACGCTCGAACTGGCCCAGCGTTGCACGGCGGGCACGGCCCAGAAGGCGCTCAACAGCAACGCCGCTGCCACGCCGCCGCCGATGATCCAGCGCTTGCGGTCCGGTCCTTTTTCAATGGCGACGTCCTGGGCAGACGTGTCGGCAATTTTCACGTTTCAGGCTCCCTCTGTTACGACAAAGACGCAGCTGCGCGTCATTTCGTTACGCCCCGTTAAGAGCTTCTGACGCGAACCCCGGTGAAAGGGTTTGAATGCTGATGAAATCGGGACTGGCTGAAGCCCCGCTGTGTTCTATAATTTCCAACGCTCAGATACCCACGGAGAACCCATGAAGCTCACCCCATTGCTCAGTGTTTCCATACTCGCCGGCCTTTATGCGGGCGCAGCGACCGCCCAGGACAACATCACCGGACCCAGCCTGTCCGCACCCGTCACGGTGCAGATCGATGCGCTGGGCATTCCCACCATGACCGGTGAGAGCTTCACCGACGTGGCCTTCGCGCAGGGATACCTGCACGCAGCGGATCGCTTCTTCCAGATGGACACGACCCGTCGCGCCATCAGCGGCACGGCTTCGGAATTGTTCGGTCCTTCGCAGCTGGCCTCGGATATTCAGCTGAGAACGCTTGGGCTTCGCCGGGCCGCCCAGGCCACCTGGTCAGCCCTTGATGCGGAGACCCAGGCGGCGCTCAACAGCTTTTCCGACGGCGTGAATGCCTGGCTCGCGGCAAATCCGCTACCCCCGGAATACGCCGCGCTCGAACTCACGTCCGCCGAAACCTGGACGCCCATCGACTCCATCGTGGTTGCCAAGGGCCTCGCCTTCCAGCTGTCTTTTGACCTGGACATCGACCTGACCATCACGGCCCTCGCCTACCAGCAGGTCGGCGAGATCGGCGGTTTCGACGGCAACGCACTCTTCGCCGTGGACACGCACCGCGTGGCACCAATCGACGGCCGCGTCACCGTGCCCGACTTCATCAGTGACATCGGCGGCGTTGGATCGCCGACCTTCACCCATTCGCTGGGCGGTTCATCGCGCAAGGTTCGCGACACACCGGCCACCTATCTGAAACCGGAGCGTATTGCCCGCATTCCGGCCCGTACAGCCCTGCTGGCCGAGCAGTACCGCGAGAAGATCATCGATATCCCGCTGCTGGCCAAGACCCTCGAGCCCCGTGATGGGCGTGGTGGCTCCAACGAGTGGGCCGTCGCCGGCGCCTTCACAGCCGACGGCATGCCCCTGGTGGCGAATGACCCCCACCTGGCCCTGGACATGGCGCCGGTCTTCACCGAGGGGCACCTGATCATTGAGGGCGAAAACGGCTACTCGGTCAGCGGCGTTGCTGTGCCGGGTGCACCGGGCATCATTCAGGGCTGCAACGACAAGCTGTGCTGGGGCACGACCGTGAACCCCATGGACGTTACGGACGTGTTTGAAGAAACACTGGTTGTCAACAGCCTCGGCCTGCCAACGCACACGGTGTTCAACGGCCAGCTCGAGCCGGTCAAGTGGATCTTCCAGAGCTACTACGTGAACAACGTGGGTGACGGCGAGCCGGACAACATCACGCGCGCCAATGTGCCCTACGATGGCGGTACCGTTACCGTCATCGTGCCGCGGCGCAACAATGGTCCGCTGCTGGAAATTGACGGCACCTTTGGCCTTAGCGTCCAGTACATCGGCTTTGGCGCGACGAAGGAACTGCAGTCCTTCCGTCGGATCAACGCCGCACGTGGCTTGGATGACTTCAAGGCAGCCCTGCAAGACTTCGACGTGGGCTCCCAGAACTTCATCTACGGTGACGTCGATGGCAACATCGCCTACTTCACGTCCGGCGAAATGCCGCTGCGGGCCGACCTGCAGAACGACATGATGCCTGACGGCGGCATACCGCCCTACCTCATTCGCACGGGCAACGGCGCGCTGAACCACGAGTGGCTGCTCAACGACGGCCCTCAGCCCGGCCAGACCACGCCGTACCAGATCCTGCCCTTCGAGGAGATGCCACAGGCCGAAAACCCGGAAAGCGGCTACCTGGCCAATGCGAACAACGACCCGGTGGGGACGACGCTCGACAACAACGCGCTGAACCAGGTGCGTCCGGGCGGCGGGATCTATTACCTGAATCCGGGCTATAGCGCCGAGCGCCAGGGGCGTATCGACCGGATCATGGAGGACCTGATCGCGCGTGGCGACATCACGCTCGACGACATGGCCGTGCTGCAGTCCAACAACCAGCTGCTGGATGCGGAGCTGCTGACGCCCTTCCTGCTGGAAGCGGTGCAGAACGCTTCCGCCGACGGCGCCTGGCCGGGCATTGCCCAGTTCCTGCTGGACCCGCGCATCACCGAAGCGGCCGCACGCCTCTCGGGCTGGGATTTCAGCACGCCGACCGGCATCGCCGAGGGCTATGACCCCTTCGATGACCCGGCCAACCTGCCGGAGCCGGACCAGGCGGAAATCGACGCCTCCGTGGCCGCGACGATCTACTCCGTATGGCGCGGCCAGGCGGTTCGCAATTCCATCGACGCGACCCTGTCCGCCATCGGACTGGGCAGCTTCACGCCGGGTAGCCGGCAGGCCCTCAGCGCCTTCCACTACCACCTGGATGCCTTCGACACGAACGGCGGCGTGGGTGCTTCCGGTATTCCGTTCTTCAACGTGCCACCGGATCTTCCGCAACCGCCGACGGCGGCCGATGCGCGGGACTTTGTGCTGCTCGCCAGCCTGCAGGGTGCCCTGGACCTCCTGGCGTCGGATGAGTTTGCGCCGGCCTTCGGGAACTCCCAGAACCTTGCTGACTACCGCTGGGGCAAGCTGCACCGCATCGTGTTCAACCACCCGTTGGGTGTGGACCCGTTCAACGTGCCGAATGGGGGTGGCCTGAGCGACGTGTCACCGGAGCTGCCCGGCGTTGCGCGTTCCGGCGGCTGGCAGGTCGTGGATGCCTCAAGTCACAGCGTGCGTGCAGATGGGCTTAACGAGTTCATGTTCGGCTCCGGCCCGGCGCGTCGTTTCATCGGCACGCTCACGCCGGATGGGCCCATGGGCGAGGAAGTCATTCCCGGTGGTCGCAGCGGTGTGTTCCTGAGTCCGCACTATGCGGATCAGCTGCCCCTGTGGCTGACCAACGACTACCACCCGCTCACGCTGGGCGCGGACGCGGCGGACATGACGGAGGTTTCACGCTTCCAGTTCGTCCCGTCCAACCCCTGAGCCAGGAGACGGGCCCAGTGGGTCCGTTCGCTAAACCTCAGACCCGGCCCGCTGCAACGGGCCGGGTTTTCTTTTGAGAGATCGACGCTTACCCTCGCAAAAGGCGGGGCATTTAACCGGTCCAATTGACTACGTCCGCCTCGGATGGTGCTGCCCTGGGCAGGGCTAATGCGCAGCGGGAAGATGGGTCACCGCGCGTTTGAGTTCAGTGGTGATGATGATGCGCATGGGCACCACCCATATTCCAGAGCACGAACAGGGTCCAGCCAGCCACCAGAAGCAATCCTGCGCCGACAATGCGCCGCGTGGCCTTTTCCTGCAGGAACGTGGCCAGGGCGGGCGCCCAGAGCGTCATACCAAGCAGCGCAGGCAGTGTGCCGACACCGAACGCCAGCATGGTGAGAAAACCATCCACAAAGGCGCCCGTGCTCATGGCCGTGAGCAGAAGGGTGTAGACCATGCCACATGGCAAAAATCCCCAGGTCAGGCCCAGCGCAAGGCGACCCAGCGGACCCTTCGATTGCGCAGCCCTATTGATCAGCGGAGCGACGTGTCGCCACAGCCCAGCCCCAACTTGCTCAATGCGGGCCAGGCCCTGCCAGTCGAAGAGAAACCGTAGGCCAATCATTGCAATCAATACGCTCGTGAGCAGGCGCAGCCAGCGCGACCAGCCGGGAACGCCAAGGCCGTCGCCGGCAACGCCGACCACCAGCGCCATAGCGCCACCGAGCAGACCGTAGCTGATGATGCGACCGCTGTTGAACAGCAGGGCGGAGCCGACAGCGCTGCGACCGGTCGCCAGGGCCCCAAAGCCACCGGCGATGCCGCCGCACATGCCAAAACAGTGGCCGGCGCCGAGCACGCCCGCCGTGAATGCCGTCACGAGGACCGGCAATAGCTCTGGGCTCATTGCTCCGGTTGGTCCTCGCGTTCAGTCACATCGGACGAGGGCTCGCTGCCGTTCGGGCTTTGCCGCGGACGCGCGTCGTCGTCGAGCACCGGCGTCCACCCGTGGGACTCCAGCTCGTCGAACTGCCCGGTACGCACGGCCCAGATCATGGCCACAACCGCCACTGCCACGAGCAACAGCGCCAGGGGAATCATTACGTAAATAATGCTCATGAACGCACCAGCTCGTCCCGATACGGCGGTGCGCCGATCCGGGTTGCCGCGGGTAAGCGACGTTCCCGCGCCAGCCGGGCCGAATTGGCGACCACCAGCAGACTCGATGCAGACATTCCCAGCGCAGCCATCCAGGGCGCCAGTAGCCCGGCCACCGCCAGCGGCAAGGAGAGCGTGTTGTAACCGATGGCCCAGGCCATGTTCTGTCGAACCGTTCGCTGCGCCTCACGCGCCAGGTCGATGGCGTCAGTCACCCCACGCAGGGAAGGCTGGGTCAGAATCAGGTCTGCAGCGCTGTTGGCCAGTTCCGAAGCACCCTTCACCGTCATGGACACATTCGCGGCGGCCAGTACCGGGCCGTCATTAACACCATCTCCGACCATGAGCACGCAGCGGCCCTCGGCCTGCAGCCTTGCCACCTCTGCCATCTTGGCTTCTGGTGTTTGCCGGGCTTGCCAAGCCTTGATGCCCAGTTCCTGTGCCACGCGCTCAACGGCAGGCCCGGCATCGCCGGACAACACATGCGCTTCCAGTCCCCGGGCCTGCAAACGTTCTACCAGAGCGGTTGTGCCATCCCGCAGCGCATCGCGGACCGCGAAACGCGCCAGCCAGCCCTGTTCATCCGCCAGCCAGATGGAACCGTCGTCGGGCTCACCGTGCACCATCGCGCCGATGTGCGCCGCCGATCCGATTCGCCAGCGGCGGCCCAGCACATCGCCGCACAGGCCGGCATTGCGAAGGTCCTCGACGCCCTCGGCAGCGAGTCCTTGCTCGCTGTCCCGGAACGCTGCAGCCAGCGGATGAGCCGAATGGGCCTCCAGCGCCGCCGCAATCGCCCGCACCCGTTGTTCATCGACCTCCCCCGCCGCCGGGTGCGCATCATTGATAACGACGCCGGCCAAGCGTGGTCGACCCTCGGTCAGCGTTCCGGTCTTGTCAAACACCACCGTATCCGCCGCAGCCAGTGCTTCGAGCGCATCCGAGCGGGTCAGCAAAATGCCGACCTGCATCAGCGCACGCCCGGCGGCCGCCTGGGCCGCTGGAAAGGCCAGAGACAGGGCACAGGGACAGCTCACCACGAGAACAGAAAGTACCGTGGGCAAAGCGCGACTTGCATCGATACTGAGCCAGGCCAGACCCGTGAGCGTCGCAATCACCAGCACGGCGCCGACGAACCACCCCGCCGTGCGTTCAGCGATTCCGGCCGCCTGGCCGCCGAGGGACCGCGCGCGCAGCAGCATGCGGCCGAGGGCCGAGACGGTGCTCGACTGGCCGGTTGCGGTAACGCGAACATCCACAGACTGGGACTGATTGATGCTGCCCCCAACCACGGCGTCGCCCACACCGCGCGCAAGCCAGTGGGACTCGCCGGTCAGCAGGGACTCGTCGACCCGGGTGCGGCCCACCTCGATGATCCCGTCCGCCGGGAAGGGCTCTCCGGGACGTACGCGGAGGAGATCGCCTTCCTCAAGATCGTCAAGCAGGACAGTTTCAACGGCATGATCACCGACGCGCTGGGCCCATTCGGGCAGCAGGCGCGCCAGTGCGGCGCCGCTCTGCAGATTGCGGTGACGCTGCACCAGCTGAACATAACGTGCGGCCGACAGGAAAAAAATGAACATAACCACCGAATCGAAGTAGACCTCGCCGGCGCCGCGCAGGAAGTTGACACAGCTGGCGACGAAGGCCACGCCAATGGCCAGCGCCACCGGCACGTCCATGCCCATGCGGCGGCTTCGCAGACCCATGACCGCGTTTTCAAAAAAAGGTCGCCCGGCATAGAACACAACCGGGATGGTCACCAGTAGGCTGGTCCATTCGAGAAAACGCTCCGCCCCGGCACTGATGCCCATGGCCTCACCGGCATAGAGCCCCACGGCGTACATCATGACCTGCATCATTCCGAGCCCTGAGACGCCGAGACGCACCATGGCATCACGGCGCTCCTTGAGCCGCCCGCGTTCTTCATCTTCCGCCAACGGCAAATGGGGACGGTATCCGATGCGCGCCAGTTCCCCCGCAATGTCACTCAGGACGATGCGCTCCGGGTCCCATTCAATGCGTGTGTAACCGCTGCCGATATCAACCTGCACACGGTGGATACCGCCTTGAGGCTCAAGCCGGCTGCGGATCAGCCAAGCACAGGCGGCGCACTGCACGCCCTCGGTTTGCAGGAGCAGGTCATAGGTTCCCTCGCCGGTGGCCTCGCCCCAGAGGCTTTCACGTTCGTTACAGCGCTGCCAGGCCGCCACCAGGTCGTCTACGTCGAGATCGGCCCGGCGTGCATCGCCATCACGAAAACGGTAGTAGCGGTCGAGACCACTGCTGTAAATCAGTTCAGAGACCGCCTTACAACCCAGGCAGCAAAACTGTCGGGTTTCCCCGTCGCGCTCCGCGGTAATGACCGGAGTGCTGGGACAGGGCTCACCACAGTGAAAGCAGGGAACCGTCACCGCGTCCATGGGCGATCAGCCTCCACCCTCGGCGTCGGCGACATCGTCTTCTGCTTCATTCGCAGGCGCCGTGTCCTGGGCCCGCAAGCCACGCCGGATTTCCTGGTACTCCGCATCGTCGACCACCAGCCCATCCGGGTTCGAGGCGGCGATCCAAAAGGTCGCCAGGCTGGCCACGACGACCGTACCCAGCAGGCCAATAATGATCCAGGGCCAGGGTTCGCGGTACCAGGGGCGGGCCGTGGGCTCAGGTGATGATTCGTTCATGGGTGTCGCCTCAGTCGGCCGGCAGCAGCAGCCGGGACTCGGAAAGTCGTGAAATGTCGGGGTCGTCCACGGCCTCAAACAGCACCTCGATCACCATGGAGCCGGCACCGAGGTCCGCCGGGGCCGTAAGCGTGAAGGCAAACTCACCGACCTGGCCCGCTTCGAGCACCGGGTCCGGAAATACCTGGATGCCTATGTCCGGATAAGCCGGGATGGACACATTATAGCGATGTGCCTGATCGTCCTGATTGATGAGCTTGAGCTTGTAGATATTCTCCACCAGTCCGTTGTCCAGTTCCCGAAACAGCATGTTCCGATCGCGAATCAGTTCCGCCCGCAGCGGTACCTTGTTGCCCAGGGACACGAAGATCCCAATCAGAATGAGGGTCAGCAGCGTCGCGTAGATGAAAATCCTTGGGCGCAAAACCTGGCTCTTCTCACCCTTGAGCGCGTGCTCTGAGGTATAGCGGATCAAGCCTCGCTCGTAGCCCATTTTGTCCATGACCTGGTCGCAGACGTCGATGCAGGCCGCGCAGGCAATGCACTCGTACTGAAGCCCGTCACGGATATCGATGCCCGTCGGACAGACCTGTACGCAGAGCGTGCAGGAAACGCAGTCGCCCAGGTTCAGCTTCAGGGGATCATCGCTTTTCTTGCGCCCCCCCCGGGGCTCACCACGCTCCTCGTCGTAGGCAATGATCAGCGTGTCCTTGTCGAACATAGCGCTCTGGAAACGCGCATAGGGACACATGTACTTACACACCTGGCTGCGCAGGATGCCGGCATTGCCGTAGGTCGCCAGGCTGTAGAACAATCCCCAGAACAGCTCCCAGCGACCAAGGGACAGGGCCAGCACCGACGCACCCAGTTCCTTGATGGGCGTAAAAAAACCAACGAAGGTAAAACCCGTCCACAGGGCGAAGGTGACCCATAGGAACTGCTTGGTGCCTTTCTTGAGGAGCTTCTGCGTGGTCCAGGGCGCCTTGTCCAGCTTAATCTGCTTGTTGCGATCGCCTTCGACCCAGCGCTCCATCCACAGGAATACCTCGGTCCACACTGTTTGAGGGCAGGCGTAGCCACACCAGAGGCGACCGGCCAGCGCCGTAAAAAAGAATAGGGACAGGCCCGCACAGATGAGCAGCAGGGCCAGGTAGATGAAATCCTGCGGCCAGAAGTCGAGCCAGAGCACGTAAAAACGACGCGCCGGCAGGTCGAAGAGCACCGCCTGGCGGCCCTCGATGTCGATCCAGGGCAGCAGGTAGTAGAGGCCGAGCAGCACAAACACCGCGATCTTCCGCAGCCTGTCGTAGCGCCCGGAAACCTCGCGGGGATAGATTTTAGGCTCTTTCTCGTAGAGGGAGTTTCTCCCTCCCGAAACGTCGCTCACCGCCACTCCTCGCCGCGCAGGTCGGGATTGAGCTCGCCAGGGTCCCGAACAACCGGGGGCTGGCGACGCCCCCTGCCCTGCGCGTGGCCATCACGCGGCCCGGTGCTGATCATGAAGGCTGTTAAGCGGGCTGCGACCAGCGCAACCCCGTACATCAGGGCGAAACCAAAGCCGTAGGTGAGCCTGAGATCGGTTTGCCAGCCCAGGACCCAGGCCTCACTCAGCACCTCCGGATCGAGCAGGGCAAATAGCAGGAAGGTGCCGCCACAGGCCGCCAGGAAGGCAACCCAGAGCGAAATGGCCCAGTCACGGCGACTGCGGCCCCAGCGCCCCGGAAGCGGCGCTGGGGAGGTTTCGTTCACTGGCTGGCGTTCGCTGGCTGGCATCGTTGGTCACGGTTCACTGGCTTGCGGTTTGACGGCCCTCGCGTATGGCCGCGGCCTCACCCATGCCGAGCACATAGGCCGCCAGCAGTTTGCGGCGATCCTCGCTCAGCTGGCCATCAAAGGCCGGCATGACACCGTAGCGCCCGAGGCGAAGGCCTTCTTCGATCGTCGCACGATCGCTGCCGTAGAGCCAGTAGCCGTCGGTCAGGTTCGGTGCACCGAGGACCGGGTTGCCCTTGCCCTCCGGGCCATGGCAAGCCACGCAAAACATGCCGTACTTGCCCTGCCCTTCTGCTGCCAGGGCAGCGTCATGCTCAAGGTTGGACAGGCTGCGCGTGTACTCGATCACCTGCGCGACACCTTCCTCGCCCAGAGCCGGTGCCCAGGGCGGCATGGCGGCGTTGCGACCATTATTGATGGCGGTCAGGACATTGTCGTAGCCCGCACCCCACTGCCAGTGCTCATCCACCAGGTTCGGAAAGCCGGCACCGCCCCGCAGGTCCGTACCGTGGCACATGGCGCAGTTCTGACCCCAGAGGCGACGGCCAGTTTCCATGGCGGCCGGATTGCGGATCAGCTCTTCGAGTGGCATGGCGTTGTAGGACGCAAACACATCGGCGTAGCGCTCCTCCGCGGCCACCAACTCATTCACATGCTGGTCTTCCTGGGTCCAGCCCAGGACGCCTGCGAGGTTGCCCAGTCCCGGGTACAGCGCCAGGTAGACCAGCGCGAAGATAATCGTGAGGTTGAACAAGTTGAGCCACCAGCGCGGCAGCGGGTTGTTCAGTTCACGGATGTCGTTGTCCCAGGTGTGTCCCGTATCGTGAATGTCTTCGTCTTCCTCACGGTCCGAGATCCCCTTGGTCCAGTGGAGCAGCCACCAGCAGGCCAGGATGCTGGCCACGATGAGGACGATGGAAAACCAGTTCCAGAAAGTGTTGAGTTCCATGCCTTATTCCTCTTTTTCGGCGCGGGCGTCGAGCCGCACGGCGTCTTCTTCGAGCGGTAAACGCGCAGCTTCATCAAACACCGGCTTGCGCTTCTTGCTCCAGGCCCAGATCCACATGCACAGGAAGGCCGCGATCATGGCAATGAGCACGAGGGCTCGTACAACCGTCATGTCCATGGTCAGCGCCCCGTCCGGGTCGTACCCAGACCCTGCATGTAGGCAATGATGGCGTCCATTTCGGTCTTGCCTTCCACGTCAGCAGCTGCCGAGGCAATCTGCTCATCCGTGTAGGGGTCGCCGAAGGCGCCGCCCCAGCCCCGCTGCAAGCTCCGCATGCGGTGTTCCACGGCCTCGCCATCGACCATCCGATCCGCCAGCCAGGGGTAGCCCGGCATGTTGGATTCGGGGACCACATCCCGCGGGTTGATCAGGTGGATGCGGTGCCAGTCATCGCTGTAGCGGCCACCCACTCGGTGCAGGTCCGGGCCGGTGCGCTTGGAACCCCACTGGAAGGGCCGGTCATAAACCGACTCTCCCGCCACCGAGTACGGTCCGTAGCGCTCGGTTTCCGAACGGAAGGGACGCACCTGCTGGCTGTGACACCCGTAGCAACCTTCCCGGATGTAGATGTCCCGCCCGGCCAGCTGCAGCGCCGGATAGGGCTCGATACCCTCAGCCGGTTCGATGTATTGGTCCTGGGCGATCAGCGGGACGAGTTCCACCAGACCGGCAATGCTGACCGCAAAGACGATCCAGATCGCCATGAGGCTGATGTTCTTCTCGAGTTTCTTGTGTGCGCGGCTCATGCCTTCGCTCCTTTGGCAGCTTCACTGCCCCAGTAGGCGGGTTCGGCGGCCTCGACCTCGATGGGCTTGGCGCCGGCCATCGTCTTCCACGTGTTCCAGGCCATGATCAGCATGCCGCTGAAGAACAGCGTGCCGCCCAGCAGGCGAATCACGTAGTAGGGCTTCGTAGCCGCGATCGTCTCGATGAACGTGTACGTGAGCGTCCCGTCATCGTTGGAGGCGCGCCACATCAGGCCCTGCATGACACCGGCGATCCACATGGAAGCGATGTAGAGCACCACGCCGATCGTGGAGGTCCAGAAGTGCAGGTCGATGGCCGGCACGCTGTACATCTCCTTCTTGCCGACGAGGCGCGGGATCATGCAGTACATGGAACCGATGGTCATCATGGCCACCCAGCCCAGGGCACCGGAGTGCACGTGGCCGATGGTCCAGTCCGTGTAGTGGCTCAGGGCGTTGACTGTCTTGATGGACATCATCGGCCCTTCGAAGGTGGACATGCCGTAGAAGCTCAGCGCCACGATCATGAACTTGAGCACCGGATCCGTGCGCAGTTTGTGCCAGGCCCCGGAGAGGGTCATGATCCCGTTGATCATGCCGCCCCAGCTGGGCGCCAGCAGGATCAGCGAGAACACCATGCCCAGGCTCTGCAGCCAGTTCGGCAGCGACGTGTACTGCAGGTGGTGCGGGCCCGCCCACATGTAGATGGAGATCAGGGCCCAGAAGTGCACGATGGACAGGCGGTAGCTGTAGATCGGCCGCTCTGCCTGCTTGGGCACGTAGTAGTACATCATCCCCAGGAAGCCGGCGGTGAGGAAGAAACCGACGGCGTTGTGCCCGTACCACCACTGCACCATGGCATCCACGGCTCCGGTGTAGATCGGGTAGGACTTCCACATGCTGACGGGGATGGACAGGTTGTTGACGATGTGCAGCAGCGCGATCGTGAGAATGAAGGCGGCGTAGAACCAGTTGGCCACGTAGATGTGGCTGACGCGCCGTTTCATGATCGTGCCGAAGAACAGCACCGCATAGGCCACCCAGACGATCGTAATCAGCAGATCGATGGGCCATTCCAGTTCGGCGTATTCCTTGCCCTGCGTGATGCCCAGCGGCAGCGTCACTGCAGCCAGGACAATGACGAGTTG
>JBCDHO010000005.1:0-21453 GCA_038749855.1 Pseudomonadota bacterium | reverse complement strand
GTCGAACTCGCCGTCCAGGCAGTAGGCCTCCTCGAACACCGGGTGGTGGGCCAGCGGGTGCTCGCGCCAGCCCGGCTTGGCCTTGATCAGGCGCGTGTAGAAGCCATTTTCGGGGTCGCGCCAGAGCAGCTTGATGAACAGACCGGGTACGGGCGTGCCGCCGCGGTCAAAGTCCATGGGGCTGCCATTGTCCGGGTCCTGCACGTCGAACCACTCCATGGCCTTGGAATCCATAATCACCAGCTCGGGGTCGGCAGCCAGCGTGTCTTCGGCCGCCGGTGCGAAGCCCCAATCCGCGTACTCGCGGAACAGCAGGATACGCGTGCCCGCCTTGACCTCCATGCGCGGGGTGGCGACGCCGCGCGGGGCGCACCAGTAGCCCCCCTCGCCGAGGACGGTTTCGCCCAGCTTAACTTCGCCGGAAAGCACGAACCACTCGGTCTGCGCGGCGTGCAGGCCGGCAGCCCGTGACCAGTCACTGAGAAACTCCACGGACAGGGAAGCTGCGCCATTCTCCTCGTCGTAGCAGAGGTTTCGTTGGCGGGCTTCGCCGGTGGCGTGGGGGAATTCGGCAAGGTGCCAGAGCAAGTCTTTCTCATCGACCAGTTCAACGTGGGGGCGCATGGAATGTCCTTCAGAGATGGGAATGTGGCCAATCCTATAAGAACTCTAAGAACAATAAAAACGAATGTTTATGGAATTATATGTTTATAATCATAAAACAATTCTGCTCAACCACGTACTATGGAATCAACCCGTCTCGCCCGCCTCGGTACGCTCCGGCAACTGGAGATATTTCTCAGTGTTGCCGAACACGGCAGCATGGCCAGGGCCGCGGAGGCGCTGCACCTGAGCCACTCGGCCGTTTCCGTGCAGGTGGGCAAGCTGGCCGAGGCGGTGGGTCTGCCCCTGCACGAGGTGGTCAGCAAGCGGCTGCGGCTGACCGACGCAGGCCGTGAGGTGCTGGCGGCGGGCGACGCGGTGTTTGCCGCGCTGCAGGGGCTCGACCAGCGCATTGACCGCTTGCGTGGGTTGACGGCGGGTCGCCTGCGGATCTCCGTGGTCACCACCGCGAAGTATTTCCTGCCAAGAATCCTGGGCCCGTTCTGCCGCGAGTACCCCGGTATTGATGTCTCGTTCCACGTGGGCAACCGGGCGCAGATTATTGATCGCCTGCACGAGAACCGGGACGATTTTTATATCTTCAATGACCTGCCCGATGACCTCGATATTCGGTCACACCGGTTTCTGCCCAATCCGCTGGCCGTGATCGCCTCGAGCCGTCATCCCCTGGCGGGCAAGCCCGGCCTGCGCTGGGGCGACATCCAGGGCGAAAAATTCCTGATGCGGGAGGAGGGCTCAGGGACCTTCAATGCCATCCGCAGGCACCTCGAGGCCCATGGTCATCGTCTCGGTAAAACCATGACCATCGAAAGCAATGAAGCCATCAAGTACGCGGTGGTCGAGAACATGGGCATCACAATTCTCTCCGCCTACGTGCTGGC
Organism: Pseudomonadota bacterium; assembly: GCA_038749855.1. Lineage (GTDB taxonomy): Bacteria > Pseudomonadota > Gammaproteobacteria > Xanthomonadales > SZUA-36 > Marinihelvus. The sequence continues at coordinate 19,948 of JBCDHO010000005.1, read as the reverse complement.
CGACGCGGTGGGTCACGATCTCGTGCAACTGCGCGTGCAGGGTTTCCCCATTCTTTCTGACTGGCATGTGGTCTACCCGGGTGCTCGCACCCTGACGCCCGTTGGCGAGCGCTTTCTTGAATTCGTGCTGCGGAAAGGCCCCGACGTACTGCCCATCGAGAACCTCGAGGCCCAGGTAGAGCAGGCTCTCCGCCGCATCTGACCGGTATTGCTCTGCGGGCCAGCGATCCGACCAGCACTGCGTTTGGATGGAAGTGACCCACCGGATCGGCCGGTCGCTTTGAGGCGAGGCCGCAGTTTCAGGCCAGCCCAAGGAGTCCGAACAGCCAGGTGACCATCAGAACCCACGCCACCACGACAACCGGCCCCGCCAGCCCCACGACGACCCCGCCGAGACGCAGGTCTTTCGCCGTGAGCAGGCCAGTGCTGTAGGCGACGGCGTTGGGCGGCGTCGAAACGGGCAGCAGCAGCGCACAGGAGGCAGACAGGCCGAGCACAAGGCAGACCTCGAGCTCACGGCCCGGCACCATGGCCACCGCGATCGGCAGCATGATGGACACGGTGGCCGTGTTGCTCATGAAGTTCGACAGGGTCACCGTCAACAGCGCGAGCGCCAGAAGCGTCAGTACGTCTGGCCCGATGTCCGTGAGCACTGAAAGGTTTCCGGCCAGGGTGGCTGCGAGGCCCGTATCGACCACGGCTGCCCCGAGGGACAAGCCACCGGCGACCAGCATCAGCGTATCCCAGGGCAGGCTGCGAACGTCCGCGGCGCCCAGCACCTGTGACATGGTCAACCCGACGATGGGTATCAGCGAGATCACTGATACATGAAGGCCGTGCAGGGGCGTTGTGGCCCAGAGCACGATCGTGCTGAGGGTTAGCGCTGCTACGATACGGCGTTCCCTGCGCAGCCCCCGCTCCGGATCGTCCTCGAGTCCGAAGTCCAGCGCGACGCCCGCAAGGGAGGGCGGATAGCGCCACAGCAGCAGGCGCCAGGCGAGCAGCACAAGTCCCAGGGCAACCGGGAGCCCGTAGGCCATCCAGGTGACAAAGTCCAGACCCACGCCGAAATCATCAGCGACACCCGCTGCAATCGCATTGGGCGCGCTGCCGATGATGGTGCCCATGCCGCCCAGGGACGCGGCGATCGGAATCGCCAGCAGCAGGGCCCGGGAGAAGGGTGCCTCCGGACCGGCCCGGTTGATGAAGGGCAGCACCGCGCCGATCATGATGGCGCTGGTGGAGGTGTTGGAGAGGAACATGGAGGCGACGGCCGTGGTCAGCATGATCGCCAGCAGGACGCGATCCGGACGCGTTCCTGCCAAGCGAAGCGCCAGCCCGAAGGCCTGTCGATCGAGGCCGGTCTTTGCCAGTCCCGCTGCCATGAAAAAACCGCCCATGAGCAACCAGATAACCGGACTGGACCAGGTATCGAGGTAGGCACTCGTTTCCCGGGGCGTCTCCATGAGCCAGGGAGACCCCAGCACATAGACCAGGTAGCCCATGATGAACAGACCGACGGCGAAGGCGGGTACGGCCTCTGTCACCCAAAGGCCCACGGCCAGCAGGAACAGGAGTGCGACGGCGCGCTGATCCGGGGCAAGGTCTGCAGCCAGCGCGTTCCAGGCCCACAGGGCCAGCGCCGTGACCAGGACCGAAAGTAAGACCCGTCGCAGGGCGCGACCATGAACGGGTGTGAGCAGACGCCGGGCAGCCCGGCGTGAATCACGATAGGTGACGGCGCCCTTCGACGCTTGTTCTTCCTTGCTCAGCAGTCGCCGATCCGCTTGCCGTCCATGGTAATGAGCATGGTCATTTTGCCCATGGGGCTTTCCATTTCGCCGGTCATCTCACCGGTCATCGTGTCTCAGTCGTATTGCATGGAGACGTCCATTTTCATCTCGCCGACCTGTGGCTGGTTACACACCATGGTCATGTCCACGGACGTCTTCGTCATGGTTTGTTCGAGAATGTCGCACTCATCCTGCTCCTTGAGGAAGGCACGGCCCTTTTCCACATCTTCGGCCGTTACGCAGGCGGAAGAAGTATTGCTCGTCTCCGGCAGGTTCATGGCCTCAGACTTCATGGATGAAACCGTTGTGGTCTCCCAGAGTCCATAGTCGATTTCCGGAAAGACGGCTTCGTCTTGGGCAAGGGCAGCGCCCGGCAGACCCAGCATGGCGGTGGTCAGGAATAGGCGTACGCGGTTCATGAGGCTCCCCCCTCGTGGTCGCTGTGGCGACGCCCGCCCAGCGTCATACAGGGGTCATTGTGAACGAGTCAAGGTCGTCTCGCCAGCGCGCAGGGTTGCAGGCTGCGGTGCAGGCCCGGGCCCGGCGTGTCGGTCTGGCGTCTCCGCATCAGTCGCTGGACCGGAGGGGTGGCTCGTTTGGCCCGGACGGCCCGGGTCATCGGACGTGCCCCGTTCCTGTCGTTGCCGTTTCTGCGCCCGGAACCAGGGTGGAAAGAAAAACAGGTAGAGGCCCGAGAGGCTGAGCCACAGCAGCGCCAGCGCGGCGAAAACCATGACCACCAGCTTGGTCGCAGTCCCAAAGACGCCGAAAGAGTGCAGGTTCATCCACAGCTGATCACCCCGCACGCCATCGTTGATGAGGGTGCCATCGCCGGCGTCGAACTGCAGCTCACGGGGCGAAGACCAGGCATCCGCTGCTTCCAGGCGCACCTTGTAGATGCCCTTGGCTGGCCGAAGCTCGATCCGGTTGATGTCCGCCAGTGACTGGGCCTCGGGGAGGTCCAGTGCGAGGACGTGATTGGCAAGTTCTGCCGGTGTGACCAGCGCATCGAGCGGTGCGTTGCTGGCGCTCCGCGCGGCCGGTTGCAGGTAGTCGACCTGTTTCTTGAAGGCGATGAAACCACCGGTGACGGCGAGCACCGCCATGACCAGCGCCAGGACCATGCCAATCCAGCGGTGCAGCACCCGTGACTGGCGCGCCAGGCGGGTTTGCCAAGGCGCGCCGCCCGGGGAGGAACTTCTGCCGGTCATGCGGGCCGTCTTGCCTCGGGGTTGAGCCGCCAGACCGTGGCATTCAGCGACGCGGCAACGGTTACCCAGGCCAGGTAAGGGAGAAACAGCAGGCTCGCGAGCGGGTTCAGCGGCCAGGCCGCTAGGGCGAAGCCGGCCACGCTCAGCCACAAGAGGCACACGTCAAAGAAGGCCTGCCCCATGTGTCGGCGACCGAAGAACAGCCAGGACCAGGCGGCGTTGAAGGCCCACTGGGCGCCCCACAGGGTCAGTGCCAGCCCTTTTTGTCCCTCGGATTCCCAAACCAGAACGCCGGCCCAGGCGATGCCCGCATAGAGCGCCGCCCAGACGACGGGAAAGGCCCAGTCCGGTGGCGTCCAGGAGGGTTTATGCAGGGCGGCGTACCAGTCACCGGGTTTGAAAATGCCGCCGGTCGCCGCCGCGGCCAGCACCAGTACGATAAATACGCTCCAGACGAACACTGCTCGGTCCGCTCAGCGCGGCTCCTCTGCGTTCTGCCCAGCAGTCTGGCGGGCGTTCCAGGAGCCCTCTATACCTTTCTTGCCATGCAGCGCCAGGCGAATGCGCTGAATGAAGGCGAAGCAGGCCGGCACCATGAGCGTGCCGAGAATGGCGGAGGCCAGCATGCCCGCGAAGACGGTGAGGCCCAGGGAGACGCGCGAGGCGGCGCCGGCGCCGGAAGCCAGTACCAGGGGCAGCACGCCCAGTACGAAGGACAGGGCCGTCATGAGCACGGCGCGGAAACGCAAGCCGGCGGCTTTCACGGCCGCCTCCTGGATGGACAGGCCCTCCGTTTCATTCAGCTGCTTGGCGAACTCCACGATAAGAATGGCGGTCTTTGCCGAGAGGCCAATCAACAGGACAAGCCCAATCTGGCCATAGATGTTCAGGGGCAGACCCACCGCCCAAAGCCCGGCAAAGGCCCCGAGCAGGGCCAGGGGTACGGAAAGCACAATAGCGGCAGGAATCATCCAGCTTTCGTACTGCGCGACGAGAAACAGGTAAACGAACACCAGCGCCAGGGCAAAAATAATCGGCGCCAGGTTTCCGGCAGCGAGTGACTGATAGGTCATGCCCGACCACTCGTAGCTGTACCCCTCCGGCAGCTGCTCTTCCGAGATGCGGGTGAGCGCGTCGATGGCTTCTGATTCGCTGTAGCCTGGCGCCGGCATCGCGTTGATGGTGACCGAATTAAACAGGTTGTAGCGGCTAAGGGTCTCCGGACCCAGCGTCGACCGCGTGGTGATCAGGGTCGACAGCGGCACCATTTCCGCATCCCGATTGCGCACGAACAGGCGGCTGATGTCGTCTTCTTCATTCCGGAACTCGCCGTCGGCCTGGACGATCACCCGATAGGTGCGGCCGAACAGGTTGAAATCGTTGACGTACATGGAGCCGAGCATCGCCTGCAGGGTGCCGAACAGGCTGCTCAGGCTGATGCCCTGGTCCTTGGCCTTGATGCGGTCCGCCTCGACCTCGATCAGCGGTACGGCTGCGCGGAAGGTCGTAAAGGCCTGGCCGATTTCCGGCGCTTCATTGGCCTGGGCGACCACGGTCAGGGCCGTCGAGGCCAGTTCCTGGGGCGAGCGACCCTGCTGGTCCAGAAGCCGGTAATCCAGCCCCGATACGGAACCCACGCCGGGCAGGGCGGGTGGTGCAAACACCAGCACCATGGCGTCAGGAATGGCGAACAGCTGGCCCCTGAGCCGGTTCGCAACAAACATCTGGTGTTGCTCTGGTTCCGTCCGCTCCTCCCAATCATTGAGCACGACCACCGCCAGGGCACTGTTGGACGACACCACACCCTTGAGAATCGAGAAGCCATTGACCGTGATGACATGCGCCACGTCTGGATCCGCCTCGAGAATCCTGCTCACCTCGGCCACAACCTCTTCGGTTCGTTGCAGGGACGCGCCGTCGGGTAGGGCGATGTCGACAAAGAACGCGCCCTTGTCCTCGTCAGGCACAAAGCCCGTCGGCAGGCTCATCACCAGCCAGGCGATCACGGCAGCCAGGGCCAGGTAGATCGTGACCGTGGCAGGCATCCGTTTGACCGAGGTGCCAACAACCCGCTCGTAACGGCCGGTCAAACGATCGAGGAACCGGGAAAAGGCGCCCAGCGGGCCTTTGGGCTCACGCCGCTCTCGGATCAGCAGCGCAGCGAGCGCAGGGCTTAGGGTCAGGGAATTGATGGACGAAATGAACACCGCCACGGAGATGGTCATCGCGAACTGGCGGTAGAGGGAGCCGCTGATGCCTGGCATCAGCGTCACAGGAACAAACACCGCAAGCAGTACCAGGGTCGTGGCAACGATTGGCCCGGTGACCTCCTTCATGGTCAGCATAGCGGCATCGAAACCGGACAAACCTTCGCCCACGTGTCGTTCCGTGTTCTCAATGACGACGATGGCATCGTCTACCACGACCCCAATCGCCAGGATCAGGCCAAAGAGTGAAACCGTGTTGATGCTCATGTCCGTGGCGAGCATGAAGGCGAAGGTGCCGATCAGAGAAACGGGAATGGTCAGCGCCGGAATCAGCGTGGCGCGCCAGTTGCCCAGGAACAGCCAGACCACGCCAATGACTAGGGCGACGGCCTGCAACAGCGTGACCACCACCTCGTTGATGGAGATCTCCACGTAGCGGGTCGTGTCGTAGAGCACCGCGTAGTCGAGGCCATCCGGGAAATTGCCTTGCATCCCTTCAAGCGTGGCGTAAATGTCGTCCGCCACGGCAAGCGCGTTGGCCTCCGGGAGCTTGTAGATGGCCAGCACCGCCGAGGGCTTGCCGTCGAGCTCCCCGAAGGCTGAATAGCTGGCGGATCCGAGCTCAAGACGGGCCACGTCACTCAGGAACACAATCTCTGTGCCTTCCCCGGCTCGCACGACGATGCGTTCGAACTCCTCGACCGACTGCAAGCGGCCCTGGGTAGTGAGCGTGTACTGAAACTGCTGCCCGTCGGGTACCGGTGCACCGCCAATCTGGCCAGCGGCCACCTCGACGTTCTGTTCGCGGATGGCGTTGATGACATCATCCGCCGTCAGAGTCAGGGCCGCCATGCGGTCCGGGTCGAGCCACACACGCATGGAGTAATCGAGCGCGCCCAGGTTGGTGGCCTCGGACACGCCCCGGATGCGCGCGATGACGTCGGAGACGTTGATCGTCGCGTAGTTGGAGATGAATTCCGGGCTCAGGGAAGCGTCCGGAGAATAGACGTTCACGATCATCAGCATGTCCGTGGACTGCTTCTGCACGCGAACGCCCTGGCGCTTGACCTCTTCCGGTAGCAGCGGGTCCGCCTGACTGACCCGGTTCTGTACGTTCACCTGCGCGAGGTCCGGGTCCGACCCGAACTCAAAGGTGACCGTCAGGCTGTAGCTGCCATCGTTGGCGGCCGTGGACTGCATGTAGATCATGCCTTCCACGCCGTTGACTTCCTGTTCGATGGGGCCGGCGACCGCGTCGATGACCGTTTGCGCATTGGCGCCCGGGAAAGCGGCGGTGACCTGCACCTGCGGCGGCGAAATGTCCGGAAACTCGCCGACCGGCAGCAGCGGGATGGAAATCAGGCCCGCAAGCACGATCACGACGGAGATGACCATCGCGAACTTGGGACGGCGGATGAAGGTTGCGGAAATCACGCCGTTGGTGCGTTAGCCGCCCTGTGCCTGGTCAAGGGGTACGGCCACCGGCGTCGCCGTAACGGTCATGCCGGAGCGGACTTTTTGTATGCCGTTGACGATGACCCGGTCGCCCTCATCAAGGCCGTCCAATACGACCCAGGCGACGCCCTCCTGTTGGCCGAGCGTCACGTTGCGACGGGCCACGGTATCGTCATCCTCGACCACGAACACGTAGCGGCCCTGCATGTCCTCCAGCACGCTCGGCTGTGGGATCAGCATGGCCATCTCGGCTTCACCGCGACGCAGTTCGATGCGCGTGAACTGGCCGGGATACAGCAACTCATCCGGGTTCGGAAAGCGGGCCGTGATGGTGACGGTGCCCGTGGTTGGGTTGACCCGGTTGTCGGCGTAGTCGATGACACCGTCATAGGGGTACCAGGTGTCGGTGCCCAGCTTCAGGCGCGGTGTGAAGGGCACCGGGTCCAGCCCCTGAGCCGCCCGTTCCTGGTTGTCAGCCAGCCGGTTAGCCAGGGCGTTTTCCGCGACGTCGAAGTCAACCAGCATGGGATCCAGCTGCACCAATGAAACCAGCGTGCCGGAAGTGGGGTTCACCAGGTCACCGGTGCTGATGTTCGAGCGGCCCGCCGTACCGGCGAAGGGCGCGCGCACCTCGGTGAAATCGAGATTGATCTGCGCAGTCAGCACCGAGGCCCGAGCCTCTTCAAGGGCGGCGACGGCCTGGTCCCGGTCACCGCTCAGCTTGTCCATCTCGGCCTCACTGATGAACTTGTCCTCGATGAGTTCTTCGCCGCGGTCGAGGTTCTGCTGCGCGACCTTAAGATTCGACTCGGCGCGCTGCATGAGCGCCTGTGCTGAGGCAAGGGACGCCTCGTAAGGCCGGGGATCGATGCGGAACAGCACGCTGTCCTTTTCCACGAACTGCCCTTCTTCGAAACTTCGCTCGACGATGGTGCCGCTGATCTGGGCCCGGACCTGTGCGTCTTCCCGGGCCCGCGTACGGGCGACGAATTCGAAGGTCATGGCAACCGGTTCGGTAACCACCTCGCGAAATTCGACGGCGGGGGGCGGTGCCGTCGGCGGCGCCTCGGACTGGCCGCAGGCCGCCAACAGGGCCGCCAGGGCGACTGCCAGGCCTAGTGTTGGGACGATTTTTGGTGCGTTAGCTGGCATGCTTGCCACCATCATTGGAGATAAGCCAGTGTGCCGGTCTGGGGCAGCGTGGTCAACGGCGCAAAGGTCAAATTCTGGCGTTCCCGGGCGGCGGATGAGACACTGCTATTTTGCCGTTCAGCAACCACCTTGGTGCCTAGGAAAGCGAGAGGCATTTAACCGTGGAAGCGCTCCTGCTTGCTCGCATTCAGTTCGCCGCGAACAGCACGTTTCACATCCTGTTTCCGACCATCACCATTGCCCTTGGCTGGTTGCTGCTGTACTTCAAACTCCGCTTTAACCGCAGCGGTGATGAGCGCTGGATGGAGGCGTACGGTTTCGGGGTGAAGGTCTTCGCCCTGAGCTTTGCCCTGGGGGTGGTCAGCGGCGTCACCATGTACTTCCAGTTCGGCACCAACTGGCCGGGTTTCATGGGGGCGGTGGGCAATATCGCTGGCCCCCTCCTGGCCTACGAGGTGCTCACGGCCTTCTTTCTCGAGGCCACCTTCCTCGGCATCATGCTGTTGGGCCGATTGCGGGTTTCCAATGGCATCCACACGCTGATCGCATCCGGTTTGACCGTGGCCTTTCTGATTACCGGCCTTTCGTCCTACCGCTGGCTGCGAAAGGACCGCAGCGAGAGCAATCGCCTGGCGCTGAAAACCGGCGTCTGGCTGGGTGCGGTGCTGATAGCGCTGCAGGCCCGGCTGCTCGTAGCCATGACCTTCTCCGGGTGGCTGGCGACGGTCGCGGGCTGGTACACGACGGAAATCGGGCGCCAGCCCTGGCTCGTACAGGGCGTCCTGAGTCCGTCCGAGGCAGTCTCCAGTGTCCCCGCCACGGCGGTGGCCACCTCGGCCCTTCTCTACATCAGCCTCTACCTCGCCCTGGTGCTGGCCTACGTGTCCGTTTTGATTTACCTGCCCGTGGCCCTGATGCTGTGCGGGCTGATCCTGCGCGGCGTTTCCTTCGATTTCCGGGTCAAGGCCCACGCCAACCACAAGCCGACCTGGAACCGGCTGTTCTGGCTTGGGTCACTGGTCGCGTCCCTGTCCCAGGGCTTCATGCTGGGCGCCTATATCACGGGTTTCGGTGCTGGCCTGGCGGAGCTCGCGTTCTCTGTGGTGATTGCGCTGGGAGTAGCGGCGGGCTACGCCCTGCTGGACGGCGCCTGGCTGATCATGAAGACCGATGGGGCGCTCCAGGCCAAGGCCGTTCGCTGGTCGCGCTATGCCCTGGTGCTGACCGGTGCCGGTGTTGTGGCCGTCTCGCTCGCGACGCCCTGGGTGAGTGAACGGATCTTCGACCGCTGGTTCACACTGCCCCAGCTGCTGTGGCTGCCGCCGATTCCACTGCTGACAGCACTGCTTTTCCTGGGTTGCTACCGCGCCCTTGCGCGCCTCGCCCGAACAACGGCGGGCGGAGAATGGCAACCCTTTGCCTGTGCCGTAGGCATCTTCGCACTCTCCTTTCTTGGCCTGGCCTACAGCCTGTTTCCCTACCTGGTCGTTGATCGCATCGACCGCTGGGAGGCGGCCAGTGCTCCGGAGTCGCTGATGATTATTCTGGTGGGGACCCTGTTCACCTTGCCAGCGATCCTCGGCTACACGGTCTTCGCCTATCGCGTATTCTGGGGTAAAGCGACGCAGCTCAGCTACGAATAACCCTTGGATCGTTCACGTAGAGCCGTTCGTTGGTGTGACGTGATGGGGCGGGTCTGCGAGACGCAGATCAAGCACCGCCAAGGCCCACCCGGGGCGTACCGGTAGCTTGGGTGACCACGGGGCAGGGAGGTCAGTCCCCAAAATCACGCAACAGCGCTTCCAGCTTGCGCTGATCCGCCACGAACCCGCGGATTCCGTCCGAGAGCTTTTCCGTCGCCATGCGGTCCTCATTGAGGTCCCAGCGGAAGGCGGCCTCCGTGGTCGCGGGATTCACCTCATCGCTGGCGGCCTGGGCAGGATCCAGGCGCCGGGGAAGGTCGCCCTCGTCGGCCGCGAGTGCTTCGAGGAGCTGCGGGCTGATGGTGAGCCGGTCGCAGCCGGCCAGGGCTTCGATTTCGCCCGTGTTGCGGAAGCTCGCGCCCATGACGATCGTGTCGTAGCCGTTAGCCTTGTAGTAGTGGTAAATCCGCGTAACGGACTGAACCCCCGGATCATCTTCCGGGCGCTCAACGACGAGGTCCGTATTGGCCTTGTGCCAGTCCAGGATGCGGCCAACAAACGGGGAAATCAGCGTAACGCCCGCATCCGCGCACGCTGCCGCCTGGCCGAAACCGAACAGCAGAGTCAGGTTGCAGTTAATGGCCTCCTTCTCGAGTTGTTCGGCGGCCCGGATGCCCTCCCAGGTCGACGCAGTTTTAATCAGCACCCGGTCACGCCCGACGCCGGACTGCTCGTAAAGATCGATCAGCTTTCGCGCCCGGGCGATGGTCGCAGCCGTGTCGAAGGACAGCCTGGCATCCACCTCGGTGGAGATCCGTCCCGGCACGATGCGCGTGATTTCCGTACCGATGTCCACGGCCAGCCGGTCAGTGCAGTTGGCCAATTGCTCCGTGCTGCTGCCCCCCAGCCCGTGGGCCCAGTCAATGGCAGAGCGAACAAGGTCCCGGTAGTGGGGCAGGGCAGCTGCCTTGAGCAGCAGGGACGGGTTCGTAGTGGCGTCTTCGGGTTCGAACCGTTTGATGGCCTCGATGTCACCGGTATCGGCGACCACGAGTGTCATGGTCTTGAGCTGGTCGAGTTTGTTGGGCATGGCAGGCTTCTCGCTGCCGCTGACGGGGCGACAAAAAAAGTGGGGGAAGCCCGCCCGACCGGGCCGGCCCGAGCGTACCGGAGAAAGTGATTCCTGCCTACCGCTGCGCGCCTCCAAGCTGTCACTAAAATATGATGACATCCGCTAGGCTGAGGACATGAACGCTTACGAGGCCACTTTATGACCCACCCCACCGACGGCAAGACTCTCATTCTCGTTCGCCATGCCAAATCGTCGTGGAAAGACGCGTCGCTCGCCGATATCGATCGGCCGCTCAACAAGCGGGGTCGGCGAAATGCGCCGGTGATGGGTCGCTGGCTGCATGAACAGGGCCCAGGGCCCGACGCGGTCATTTCCAGTCCCGCCAATCGGGCGCTAAGCACAGCGCAGACGATTGCACGCGAGCTCTCCTTTGAGTCCGAGCAGATTGTGATCGACGAGGACCTGTACTTCGTGGGAACGGACGGTATGCTTCGCGCCCTTGAGCGGGTCGATGACCGGCTCGGGCGGGTCATGATGGTTGGCCACAACCCGGTCATGACGCGGCTGCTCAACCAGCTGACCGGCAGCGACGTCTGGAACATGCCAACCTGTGCGATCGCCATCATTCACTTCGCGATGGAGTCCTGGGGCCTCGTCGACAGCACGCGTGGTAGTCTCGTGGCTTACCAGGAACCAAAATCGCTGGAGACATTCTGAGCATGCAACCAATCCCCCAGGAAGCCTTCGACTGGTACGACGAGTATGCCCACGGGTTCATCGATCGGCGTACCTTCATCAACCGCCTTTCAACCCTGACTGCGGCAGGCCTCACCCTCGGCACGCTCATGGGCACGCTCATGCCGGATTACGCGGAGGCGGCCCAGGTCTCCTTTAACGATCCGGACATCACCCCGCGCTATGAGACCTTTCCATCACCGGAGGGCCACGGAGAGGGCCGGGGCTACCTGGTGACACCGAATGAGCTGTCATCACCGGCTGCGACCGTGCTCGTTGTGCACGAGAACCGGGGTCTGAATCCCTACATCGAGGATGTGGCCCGTCGCCTGGCCAAGGCGGGCTTTGTCGCCTTCGCGCCCGATGCGCTGCACCCGCTGGGCGGCTACCCGGGCAATGATGATGAGGGCCGCAGCATGCAGCGCTCCATGGACCGTCAGAAAATTGAGCAGGACTTTCTTGCTGCGTCGGCGTTTCTGAAGGGCCACGAACAGGGGTCCGGAAAGCTGGGCGCCGTGGGCTTCTGTTTTGGCGGTTACATCGTCAACATGCTGGCGGCGACGATCCCGGATACGCTCGATGCGGGCGTGCCGTTCTACGGGACCCCTGCTGCGAAGGAACTGCGGGCCAACATTCGCGGGCCGCTTATGGTCCAGCTGGCGGAACTGGACGAACGGATCAACGCCACCTGGCCCGAGTACGAGGCCGACCTGAAAGCGGCCGGTGCGCCTTACACCATGCACATGTATCGGGGCACGAACCACGGGTTTCACAATGACTCGACCGGGCGCTTCGATCCCGATGCCGCTGAGCTGGCCTGGTCGCGAACGCTGTCGTTCTTTGACGAACACCTGTCCTGAGATCGCGCGCCTCACGCTGAGCGACATCGGCGTCGCCTGGTACTGGGCCGTTCCGTTTCGCCGCGCCGTGGACGCGGCAAAGAATCACTCAGTTCTCCTCCATGGTCTGGGCAGCCTCGGCTTCCTCGGCCAGCGTCTCGGCGTAGGCGGGCCGGTCGAGGCATCGCTGAAGGTAAGCCTCAAGCACCGGCGACTCGGGAAGGATGCCAAAGGTCTTCATGAAGTAGACCGAGGAGCCCAGCAGGGTGTCCGCCGCAGAAAACCGCTCGCCCAGGATCCAGGGGCCATCGCCCAAGCTCCGTTCGAGCGTCCGGATCATGCGGTCGAAATTCCCCCAGCCTGTGGTCCCGGGATTCACCTCCCAGCTGTTGAAGCGTTCCATCATGGCCGGCTCGATGGCAGCTGGCGTGTAGGTGCACCAGTACAGGAAGCGTCCGCGGTCTGGATGGTCGAGGGCGGGTGAGAGGCCGGCGTCCGGGTAGCGGTCGGCCAGGTAGACGGCAATGGCGGCGCCTTCCGCCATGTGGACCGTGCCGTCGCTGATCGCGGGCACCTTGCCCATGGGGCTTGCGGCGCGGAATCCTGGATCGGCTCGAGACACGCGATCCCTTAAATCGATGTGCTTGAGTTCAAAGGGCTGACCCAGCTCGCGAAGGAGCCAGTGGGTCCGTGAAGCACGGGTTTTCGGGTACCAGTACAAGGTAATCATGGAGAGGCTCCGAGTTCAGGTAGCGCCCATCTAAGGCGCCAAGCCTGTGGAATAATGAACCGGCTGGCGCCCAACCGTCCAGTATCCGGGGGGCCGCGAAGGTCAAGGGACCGCCATTCAGAAACACGGCCAAAACAGAGCGTCCATGAAACTTTACATCGCAAACAAGAATTACTCGTCCTGGTCGCTGCGACCCTGGGTGCTGCTGCGAATGCTCGAGCTGTCCTTCGAAGAAGTACTCGTTCCCTTCGAGGGCAGCGGTCCGCAACCTGCCTTCCACTCTTTTTCGCCCACGGGAAAAGTGCCGTGCCTTGTGCTCGATGGAATGACTGTCTGGGACTCACTGGCCATCGCGGAGACCGTGGCAGAGCGGGCACCGGCTGCCTGGCCGGCGGACGCCGGCGCGCGCGCCTGGGCACGCAGTGCAAGCGCCGAAATGCATTCGGGTTTCGAGCAGGTCCGGCGCTCCTGTGGCATGAGCTGCGGCCAGCGTGTCCGCCTTTCCGATCCCTCCGAAGCACTCACGCGTGAATGGCAACGCATGGATGCGCTGTGGTGCGACGGCCTGTCCCGCTTCGGTGGGCCCTTCCTGGCCGGCGAGCGCTTCACGGTCGTCGATGCGTTCTATGCGCCGGTTGCCTTTCGCGTTCAAACCTACGACCCGTTACTGTCCGACGAGGCCCGCGCCTACGTGACACGTTTGCTGGCCCTCGAGCCTATGCGGGACTGGTATGAGGCGGCACTGGCGGAAGATTTCCGCGACGAGGATCACGAACGGGAAGTCGCCTCTTCGGGCGAAGTGCTTGAGGACTTTCGCGTGCCCGCGCGTCAAGCTTGAGGCAGTCCGCAGGGGCGCTGCCCCGGCGCCTGACCCCGGCGCCTGAAATTCTCCTGGCGCGGGGGCGACGTTAGGTTACTGTCCGTAGCTGACGGTACAGAAGATTTCGTTGCCCTTGACCCAGCAGGTCATCTTGGTCCCGGAATTGTCGGAGATCGAAATGTCGAAAAGCCGCGCCAGGGCGATCCACTCGGCCAGCGATCCGTTGTTGTCACGGAACTCCCGATTGCGAAAACCCAGTGCGCTCGTGGGTGCTGGCCGACCGTCCTCGGCCATGGCGTTGCCCTCGGGTGTCAGCTCTGTGCGCGCTCGACCGGTCAATTGGTTGACCGTGAACTCAATGCTGAAGTCCATGGATGAGCCGTCCGGAAACTCAAAGTTGAGGGTTACCGAGGCAATGATGTCCTGGAGGTCCACCATCGGCAGTTTGAGCTTCGTCGCCCGGAACATGAGCGACGTTAGCGTGAGCGCCGCCTGGTCGTGCTCCGGCAGGCTCAGCAGGTGGTTTTCGAGAAAGGTCGTTGCGTAGGCCGGGTCGACCAGGACGCCAGCCACGGACCGGACCGGAAAATCCGGCGGGAGTACGATCGTCCCACCCATGCCGGCATCGCGAAGCCCGGCAACGCTCTTGAGGTAGTGGCGGTAGCGCGTTTCCAGTTTTCGGTCCGTTCGGATTTTCACGGCGGAGGTCCAGGAGGTGTAGGGCCTTACATCGATCACCTCGGTAAAGACTCGATAAGTGGTCACGCTGTGGCGCCGCTCGTCGAACACATAGACCGTGCCTTGTCGCACGGCCTTAATGGCGGCCTGTTCCTTTTTTGCCGTGCTGCAACCATTGCAGTTGACGCCGCGAACCTCTGCCACGACTGCCTGGCTCAGCAGCAGTGTGGTGGCGGCCAGGAGTGTTTTGATGAACATAGTTTCCCTCGCTAGTCTTTGGCGGGGGTGTGTCATAGCTTCCGCGCCCGGGGGCGAATGGAATAGGCCAATCGCACGCGCTGCTTCGTAGGAAGGAGCCCCGGCGTTAAAGCGCCGGCGAGCAAGCAGCCCTTGTGGGATAGGACTTCGCTACACTCCGGACCGTCAGCATCAACGTTATCCCTCTGCGCAGGCCATGCCCATGTCACAGGACCTCACACTCGACGTCGTCGTCGCCTCACACAATCCGGCCAAGCACGCGGCGGTGGAACGCGCGTTCGCGGCCACCCGGCCAGGCGCCGTGCTTTCGATTCGCGGGGTTTCCGTGCCCTCGGGGGTTTCGGACCAGCCGTCCACCGATGAGGAAACACGTGCTGGCGCCTGGAACCGAGCCCGTGCAGCGTGCGATTCGGTACCCGAGGCGGACGTGTGGGTCGGTCTGGAAGGGGGGCTCGAGCGCTTTGACGGCGCCTGGTACGGCTCTGCCTGGATGGTCGTGATCGACCGTCACGGTCGGTCGGGCCAGGCGCGAACACCGACCCTGCCACTGCCACCGTCCGTGGGACGTTTGCTCGACGAGGGCCTGGAACTCGGTGATGCCAATGACCAGGTGTTCAAAACGCACAATAGCAAGCAGGGGGGCGGTGCCTACGGTCTGCTGACAGAAGGGCGGATGACCCGTGGCGGCATCTACGCGCAGGCACTCGAACTGGCCCTGTTGCCCTTGAATCACGACCTCTGGCAGTCGCACGAAGCGCCGGTGTCCGACACATGAGTCGGGAAAAGTGACTTTTCGTTAGCCCGGCTTGAAGTTACACTCGTAGCATAATTAGAAACTCAATAGCTGTTGAATCCTGGCCGCTCGCATCCGGACCAAAGGAGAGATGATGAAAACCTTGCTGACTGTTTTACTGCTTTGCGCAACCTTTGTGGCACCCATGGCCTTTGCCGATCTCGCGGAGGAACGCCTGCGCGCTGACACGCTGCTGGCGGATGGCGAGGACAAGAAGGCGTTCAAGGCCTACCGTGACCTGGCCCGCGCCGGCGATCAGGACGCCCAGTACCTGGTTTCCGTGTTCTACGCGCAGGGCCGTGGCACCAAGGTCGATGTGCTCGAGTCTTACGGCTGGTCGGTGGTTGCGGCCGAAGCAGGCCTGGACAAGCTCGACCAGCACAGCCGGGAGCGCTACGAGGCCGTGCCGGAAGATAAGCGTAAAAAAGCGGAGAAGAAGGCCCGCTCCCTCATGCGCAAATATGGCCAGGAGGCACTGCAGATTAAGGCAGAGCGCCTCGCTGCCCGCGGTTCGGGTGCGCGCCAGGGCGCCTGCACCGGCTCCCGTCTGAACTGCCGCGGCGCCACAAACTCAACGCATGCTCCCGCCTACGACGGCATCGCGCCGCCCGTGGCTTCCGGTGGCAACTGAGTCGCCCGTTCATTGAGCATGATTTCGTGACGATCCCGAGGCCGGTGAACTTCACCGGCCTCGCGATTGGAACGGGCGCTCAGGGTCGCCGCGCAAACGTCCCGTTCAGCCACGCGTCCTCTGACTTCCGACCATCCGCCTAGCGGCTCTCCGTGCCGCGACCCTTCATCACGAAGTAAATCACTGTGCCCGCCAGGGCAAAGCCTGCCAGCGCCAACCAGGCGCTCAGCGGTGCCTGGAGCACCAGCCAGAAACACAACACCAGGGCGAGGCCCGGAATGAGGAGCCCTCCGGGCAGCCGGAAGGCCCGTTCCGGCGCGTCCGTCTGCTGCTCCAGGCGGGGTAGGGCAGCAATCGAAACCATGTAGGCCATGAGGCGAACGAGCGTACTCATAATGGCCAGCCAGACAAAGGTGCCGCTGAGAGCAAGGGCAAGGCTCAACCCGCCGTAGAAAGCGATGGAGTGATGAGGCGTCTGGTGGCGCGGGTGAACGGCCGCGAACCAGCGGGGCAAGGTGCCATCGAGTGCTAGGGCCCAGGTCATGCGCGGGGCGGAGAGGACACTGGTCATGAGGTTTCCGCCGATGGAGAAAGCCGCCCCAAGCGTCAGCACCGCAGCGCCGATCGTTCCGAACAGCACCACGGCGACATCCGCCAGGGCCGTACGCGATTCGGCCAGCTCAGGGAGTGCTGAACTGGCGACCCACTGAATTAAAAAGTAGAACACCGCGATGACCAGCGTGGTTTGAAACAGCGCCCGCGGAATGTCCTTTCGTGGGTTTTTGCCTTCGCCCGCATTCACCACGGTTCCTTCAAAGCCCACGAAGGCGTAAAGCAGGATCAACACCGTTGCGCCAAATTCGTCCATGGGCGGGAAATCCGCACCAAACAGGGTGGCGGGATCGACCTTTCCGAGTCCGAAGAGCACCAGCAGGCTCAGGGGCAGCAGTTTGGCAATGGACAGCGCATAGAGTACGCCGATGGAGCTGCGAACCCCGACAACGTTCAGCCAGGTCATCCCGCCGATGATCGCGGCCAGGGCGAAGCCTCGCCAGGGGTGCGCATCCAGGGGCGCCCAGAACCAGGCGAGGTAGGTCACCATCAGGTTGGAATTGGCCGCCATGGAAGCGACGCGGCTCAGGTAGGCCAGCCAGCCGGTCTGGAAGCCGGCAAAGGGCCCGAAGGCATTGCCCGCATAAACGATCACGCCCCCGGTTTCACGCACCAGGCTGGAGGCCCGGGCGAAGGACAGGACGATGGTGAGTGTGAGCACGCCGCAGATGATGAACATCCAGGGCGCAAAATCACCGCTGCTCGCTGCCGCCACGGCGGGGAGGCCGAAGATTCCCGCGCCGATAATGCTGTTGAGGGTCATGGCGGAAAAGCCAAGACGGCTGATGTCGCGTCGCAGCGCCTCGGGAGGCGCGCCGTTGTCGTTCGCGCCCCCGGCGCCGGACGATGTGGTTTCGTCGCTCATTCGATCGCTTCCAGCGCGGCGATAAGCGCGTCGGTATTTGCGTTCGTGGTGGTGTGGCCAAACACGAAACGCGAAAGATCGTCACGCCCGGGCCAGCCGAGAAACCCCATGCCTGCCGCTTCCAGGGTTTCGAAGGCTTCGGGCCGCCAGCGCACGAACACCTCGTTGGCCTGGGTCGGGTATTCAAGCTCGGCCGAACCGTGCGCTGTCACTGCTTCTGCGAAATGCGCGGCCTGCTTGTTCGCATGCTGTGCGAGCTCGAGCCAGAGTCCATTGTCGATGTAGGCGAGGAGCTGGGCGGAGAGATAGCGCATCTTGCTGTACAGGTGCCCGCCACGTTTGCGCAGGCGCTCAGCGTGTCCGTAGAGGTCCTGGCGCTCGAAAAACACCAGTGCTTCGGCGGCGAGGCAGCCATTCTTGCTGGCGCCGAAGGACAGCATGTCGATGCCGGCCCGCCAGGTCAGGTCTGCCGGAGCGCAGCCCAGGGCGGCCACGGCATTGCCGAAGCGCGCGCCGTCAAGGTGCGTTGCGAGGCCCGCCTCCCGTGCCAGGGTGCACAGGGCGCTGATTTCCTCCGGCGAGTACAGCGTGCCCGATTCGGTGCACTGGGTCAGGCTGAGGGCCGAGGCCTCGTAGCTGTGAACGCCGTGGCCGGTTGCCCCGCGCAGGGCCGTGGAAAACGTCTCCGGCTCCAGCTTGCCATTCGCACCACCTGCGGTCACCAGGCGGAGCCCGTGTCCGTAAAACTCCGGCGCGCCTGACTCATCGCAGTAGATGTGTGCATTGTCATGGCAGAGCACGGCGCCCCAGGGCGGGGTCACGCAGGCCAGGGCGATGGCGTTGGCAACCGTGCCCGTGGGCACGGGCAACACGCGGACCGGGGCCTCGAACAGCGCGGAAAACGACTCATCGAGACGCAGGGACCAGTCGTCATCCCCGTAGGCGAAGGCCGTGCCCTCGTTGGCGTCAATAATGGCCTGCATCACGGGCGTGGCCACTGGGGTTTCATTGTCGCTGCGAAAGTTCGCGATCACGGCGCATCCTGTTGTCGGTCTGGCTGTGGACCTGCGTCCACGAGAAGGCCGCGATTATAGCCACACTCACCGCAGTGGCCAGTCGAGCCGCAGTTCACACGTCGCCACCGTATAATCCGCGCCCATGAAATTCGACCCGCAGCGCCGTCGCGAACGTCGGCCGAAGCCCAGCTACGACGAGGCGCTTCCGATCACCGCACACCGCGAGGCCATCATCGAGGCCATTCGCGCGCATCGCGTGGTCGTGGTTGCCGGCGAAACCGGGTCCGGGAAGACAACGCAGCTGCCGAAGTTCTGTCTCGAGGCGGACCGTGGCCTGTCGGGCCTGATCGGCTGTACTCAGCCCAGGCGCATTGCCGCACGGGCCATGGCCAGTCGCGTTGCCGAGGAGCTCGGTGAGGAACTCGGAGGCGCCGTGGGCTACCAGGTCCGCTTTCGGGAGCGGACCAGCCCGGATGGTTACCTGAAATTCATGACGGATGGGATCTTGCTCGCCGAGGCGGTCAAGGACCGACAGCTCCGTCGCTACGACACCCTGATTGTTGACGAGGCGCATGAGCGGAGCCTGAACATTGATTTTCTGCTCGGCTATCTGCGTCGCCTCGTTGAGCGTCGCGCCGATCTGCGCGTCGTCATTACCTCGGCCACGATCGACACGGAGAAGTTTTCACGGCACTTTTCCAACGCGCCCGTGATCGAAGTGTCGGGCCGTGGCTATCCCGTCGAAGTGCGTTACCGCCCTCTCGAGGGGGAAAGCCGCGACGGCAAGGATTTGTATCGGGGCATTATCGACGCGGTGCATGAGCTCGATCGAATTGACCCCCGGGGTGACATCCTGGTGTTTCTCTCTGGCGAGCGGGAAATTCACGAGGCCCGCGACGCGCTGACCCGGGCAGGTCTCCGCCATACGGAGGTCCTGCCCCTCTATGCGCGGCTCTCCGCGGCCGAGCAACAGCGCGTGTTCCATCCGGGGCCAGCCCGGCGCATCATCCTGTCGACCAACGTCGCGGAAACGTCGCTCACGGTCCCCCGCATCAAGTTCGTGATCGATTCGGGCCTTGCCCGGATCAGCCGCTATGCGCACCGCAGCCGTATTCAGCGCCTGCCCATCGAGCCGATCTCCCAGGCTAGTGCTAACCAGCGCATGGGTCGCTGCGGTCGGCTGGGGCCGGGCACCTGCATCCGGCTTTTCGACGAGGAAGACTTCGAGTCACGCCCGGCGTTCACGGAGCCCGAGATACTGCGTACCTCACTGGCCAGCGTCATCCTGCGCCTGCTGACCATGGGGCTGGGCACCGTGGAGGATTTTCCCTTCATCGATCCGCCGGCGCCGCGCATGATCAACGATGCCTACCAGCTATTGTTTGAACTGGGCGCCCTGGACGGGCAGCGGCAGGTGACCCCGCTCGGAAGACGCCTG
>JBCDHO010000004.1:0-21616 GCA_038749855.1 Pseudomonadota bacterium | reverse complement strand
GGGCAACGTCGCTGACGGTTTGCGCGTTTCACTGGGCCTGCGCCGCACGGGCGTAGCCATCCAGCTGGTCACCGGGGCGCTGGTCAACGGCCTGAAATCGGTCGAGGCCTATCGTCTCGGCATGGCAGCGGGGGAAAACGAAGCGGCCGTGTTTCGTCGCCTCAATGTCTGGCAGGCCCGGCAGGGCGTACTGCGCGGTGCGGCGCGGCGCCTGAACGGCAAGCGGCTTGCCGAGGCCTGGGCCCGGCTGTCCGAGCTGGACCGGCAGAGCAAGGGCCGGGCGTCGGGTGACCCGTGGCAGAGCCTGGATCAGCTCGTTGTCAGCCTGTGCCGCTGATTTGAGCAGGCCATAAGGTGTTGGTGCGTCGCGCCCTGTTCGGTGGAACCTTCGATCCGGTGCACCATGGCCACCTTGCGGCGGCCGGGTCGGTACGCGAGGCGCTGGCCATCGAAGACTTTCGCTTTCTCCCCGCGGGGTCGCCTCCGCACCGGGCCGGCACGTACGCCAGCGGACCGCAGCGGCTCCGCATGCTCGAACTCGCCCTGGAGGAGCGCCCGGAGTTTGCCATCGATCATCGCGAGTTGCTGCGACCCGGCCCTTCCTACATGAGCGATACACTCG
This sequence comes from Pseudomonadota bacterium, assembly GCA_038749855.1. Classification (GTDB taxonomy): domain Bacteria; phylum Pseudomonadota; class Gammaproteobacteria; order Xanthomonadales; family SZUA-36; genus Marinihelvus. The sequence goes on along the minus strand of JBCDHO010000004.1, from coordinate 20,994 downwards.
CCAGCGTTCGCGGGGCGTATCCTGACGATGCGCTGATCCTGGTGCTTGGCCAGGATGCCCTGAACAGCCTGGACCGCTGGCATGACTGGCGCCGGATTCCAAAACTGTCTCATCTTGCGGTCATGACGCGGCCCGGTGAGACGCCGGCCTACAGCGATCCGCTGGCCCAGGTGCTCGAGGCGGGCTTGGTGGGCGGCATGGGCCGGCTCGCCGCCGAGCAGGCCGGCGCCATAGTTCCGGTGGCGGTAACGCCGATGGACATCTCGTCGACTGCGCTGCGCGCCGAGGTGGGTAATCCGCGCCGCCTGCGGCATTTCGTTCCCGACGCCGTGGCCGCCTACATCGAGGCCGAGGGGCTATACGGCCTGTCTGACCTGTGATTGTCATCGACGCTGGGCTATGATGAGGCCGTGTTCACGACAAAGGTTGTCATTTGAAAGCACAAGCCCGGAAGACTGAACCAACGGTTCAACAGCTCCACCAGCTCGTCCTCTCTACCCTCGAAGAGTTCAAGGCCGTCGATGTCAAGAGCGTCGATGTCGCCGGCCAAAGCCCCCTGACCGACCATTTCGTCGTTGCCTCCGGCAACTCGACGCGGCACGTGAAGTCCATGGCGGACAAACTCGTGCAGGCCGCGAAGGCGGAGGGTGTGCAGCCGCTGGGCGTGGAAGGTGAGCGTGAAGCGCAGTGGATCCTGGTGGACCTGAACGACATTATCGTTCACTTGATGCTGCCCCAGGCCCGCGCCTTCTACAACATTGAAAAACTCTGGGAAGTGAGCAACGAGCAACGCACCGGTTCGGGCAGCGCCTGAACCCTGGTCGCGTCTGACTCGTGCGACTCAGGGTCGCTAGCGTTGGCCAGCGCATGCCTGGCTGGGTTGCCGACGCCTGGGACGAATACGCCCGCCGTATGCCACGGGAGGTCGCTCTCGAGCTCAAGGAAGTGCCCCTGCGCAAGCGCGGGAAAAACGCCGACATCCAGCGCCTGAAGCGCGAGGAAGGCGACGCGCTGCTGGCTGCCTTTCGACCGTCCGACCGACTCATTGCTCTCGACGTCCGGGGCAAGCCGTGGAGCACTGAGCAGCTCGCCGGCCGGCTCGAGGGCTGGATGGCCGGCGGCACGGACTGCGGCTTCCTCATTGGCGGTCCCGATGGACTCGACGCACAGTGCCTGGAACGGGCCGTTGAACGCTGGTCCCTGGGACCACTGACCTACCCACACCCCCTGGTTCGCGTGATCCTGGCCGAGCAGCTCTACCGGGCCTGGACCATCACCCGAAACCACCCCTACCACAGGGCATAACCATGAACCCACTGCTCCTGGTTTCCGGCTCACCCCGGCGCCGTGAACTGCTGCAGATGCTGGACATCGCCTTTGATGTCCACAATGCGGATATCGACGAGACTCGCAGGGCGGGAGAAGCGCCTGATGACCTCGCACTCCGCCTGGCTGAAGAGAAGGCCCGGGCGGGCGTTGCAGCGCTGGGTTCGGCACGGCCCGCGCTCGGCGCGGACACGATCGTTCTGCTGGACGGAGACATGCTTGGCAAACCCCGGGACCGCGCGCATGCCCGGACCATGCTCGGCCGGCTTTCGGGTGCCACCCACGAAGTGCTGTCGGCGGTCGCCGTGCATCGGCCGGATGGCGCACTGCGGACCGTGTTGAACCGGTCCCAGGTGCGCTTTGCCCCGGTACCCGATGCCTGGCTTGACGCTTACGTGCTGCTGGATGAACCGATGGACAAGGCCGGAGCGTATGCCGTACAAGGCCTGACGGCCCAGTGGATTGTCCGGATTGAAGGCAGCTACTCGGGGGTGATGGGCCTGCCCGTGTTCGAAACCGCGGAACTGTTGCGCTGGGCTGGCGTCGAAGCGGGCAGTCCCTGACCCCGATTTGTCCCTGCGCCGTCCTTGTCCAGGCCCTGAAATGGTACTCTAGGAGGTCATCCCGCCAGGACCGCTCGAACGGTGCCGGTGAGCCGTATAGGACACCAGGCGCCATGAGCCAGCCCGACCATCCGACCCGCGAAGCCAGGAACACCCATCCGTGAGCGAAGAGCTGCTGATCAACGTGACCCCCACGGAATCCCGCGTCGCGGTCGTGGAGAACGGCGTCCTGCAGGAGATCTGGCTCGATCGGGCCAGCCATTACGGCTACGTGGGCAATATCTACAAGGGTACAGTGTCACGGGTACTGCCGGGCATGCAGGCCGCCTTCGTGGACATTGGTCTCGAGCGGACCGCCTTCCTGCACGCTTCCGACATTGTTCGCGTCGACCGCGAGCGCATGACCGGGCAGGTCCCGGATGCCTCACTGAGCGAACCCCCCATCAACGAACTCGTGCGCGAAGGTGCGGAGGTCGTGGTCCAGGTCATTAAAGATCCGATGGGCACCAAGGGTGCACGGCTGACAACCAATCTGAGCGTGCCGTCCCGTTTCCTGGTGCTCTTGCCAGGTAACCCTCACATCGGTGTCTCGGCACGCATCGAGGACGAAACCGAGCGGGAGCGCTTGCAGGGCCTGGTGCGGCAGCTGCGCCAGGACGAGGCGGGCAACGGCTACATCGTGCGCACCAACGCGGAAGCCGTGGATGACTTTGCACTGGCAGCGGACATGGCCTACCTGGGAAAGGTCTGGGCCAGCATCGAGGAGCGGCAGGCGGAAACACGGGGTGGGGATTGTGTTTACGAGGACCTGACCCTACCTCTGCGCGCACTGCGTGATCTCATGCACAGCCAGGTAGACCGGGTTCGGGTTGACCACGAACCGACCTTTGAGCGCCTGAGTGACTTTGTCGGCCGATTTGTGCCCGAGTGGTTGCCGCGCATTGAGCGCTACGAGAGCGAGCGTCCGATCTTCGATGTCTACGGCGTCGAGGACGAGATCGACCATGCCCTGCACCGGACCACGCCCCTCAAATCGGGCGGGCACCTGGTAATCGACCAGACCGAGGCCATGACCACGATTGACGTGAACACCGGTGGCTTCGTGGGTCACCGAACGCTCGAAGAGACCATCTACAAGACCAACCTGGAGGCCGCTCAGGCCATCGCCCGTCAACTGCGACTGCGAAACCTCGGCGGCATCATCATTATTGATTTCATCGACATGCGGGAGATTGAGCACCGCGAGCAGGTGATGCGAACGCTTCAACGTGCCCTGGCGCGGGATCCCGTGCGTACTTCCGTGACGGAGCTTTCTGAGCTGGGGCTCGTGGAAATGACCCGCAAGCGGACGCGCGAGAGTCTTGGGCATGTTATGTGCGAGCCCTGCGTCGTCTGCAACGGGCGCGGGGCCGTCAAAACGGCAGAGACGGTGTGCCTCGAGGTGTTTCGGGAGATCATGCGCTCCGGTCGCCAGTTCGAAGCCGGCAAGCTGCTGGTGCTTGCCTCGCCGGCGGTCGTGGATCTCGTCATGGACGAACACTCCACCACGGTGGCTGAACTGGAGACCCTGATCGGAAAATCGATCCGCTTCCAGCGGGAAGAGCAGTACACACAGGAACTGTTCGACGTGGTGCTGCTGTAGGAACACTGGCCGATGCCCTCCGCAAAAACCACGATCACGCTCTGGCTCCGGCGCCTGCGAACGCTGATTTGGACCGCCCTGGCGCTGGTGATCATCAGCGCCGCTGTGCTGGTGGGCATTGGCAAGCTGCTGATGCCCTACAGCGAACGCTTCAAGCCAAGGCTCGAGGCGGTGCTGGCCGAGCAGTTCAACCAGCCAGTTCGCCTGCAGTCATTCACCGGGGAGTGGAAGGCCTTCGGTCCCCGCATCAGCCTGGAGGGTGTAGAACTGCTGGGCGGGGCGGATGGTGAGGGTGCCATGGCGATCCAGAAGGCCGCCCTCGACATCAAACCCCTGAACGCGCTGATTTCAGACCGTCCGCTGTACGCGTTTCGCATCATCGGCGCTGACCTGGCGCTGCTGCGAACCCCCGATGGACGGCTGGAGCTCTCCGGGCTCGGGCTCAGTGGGCGCTCGCTCGATGCCGGGGATGAAGCCGGGCAGGGCGATGGCTCCGGCCTGTCGAACCTCGCCCGTCTGGGTGAGGTACGACTCCAGGACTCACGGTTTTCCTACAACGATCACAGTCGGGACCTGAGCCTGCAGCTCACGGGCATCAACGGACGCGTACAGATGGCCGGCGACCGCCTTGCCGCCCAAGTCCAGGCCAGCCTGACCGACACGCGGCGGGGCATGGTTTTGGGTGATCTTGCCGCAACGGTTAAGGCCTCGTTGGTCGATGGGCGCACGCTGGAAGCGGTGGAGTTCCATCTTGAAACGGGCGAGGTCATGATGGACGAGCTGGCGGTCCATCTGCCCGATCATTCGCTGATGCCGGTTTCAGGTCGGGCCAACGCGCAGCTCTGGGGTGATTGGACGCCGGGCGGTGACGTCCGGCTCTCAGGGGTAGCGGACCTGCGTGACGCTGGCCTCGACACGGGAACCCAAACCCTGCATCTGGAGCGCATCAACGCACTGCTGAAGTGGCGCTGGCGGAACAAGACCCAGTGGCGGATTGATCTCGCAAACGCCCAGATCGAGGAAAACGGCCGAGCCTGGGTTGCGCCCGCGATTTCCGTTGAACGAAACCTCGAAGGAAACATCGCTTCCTGGGTCAGTGCCGATTTTCTCGAGGCGGAGTTCCCGCTCGAAGGCGTGCAGCTGTTTATGAAGGAACTGGGCCGGCGCTGGCCCAAGGCGGCGCCGACGGACGGTCGGGGCCGGGTCAGCGATTTTGACCTGGTCATCAACGGTAACCGCAAGCTGGCCATTGCCTCCGGTGCCTTCGAAGACCTCGATGTGTTGGCCTGGGGCCCCTGGCCCCTGCCGCGCGGGCTCAACGGCCGCATCGACCTGGCCTATGGGGAGGGCAGCCTGTTCTTTGGCGGTACGGGTGTCGATGTGCACTGGGCGCGCAATTTTGCCCGCCCCCTCCAGGTCGACCTGGACGCATGCGAGCTGGAAATTCTTTGGGACGAAAGCAATCACTGGCAGGTTGACGCCTTGCCCTGTGCGCTCACCAGCGAGCCGCTCGCTGGCGAGGCCCGGGTGCGCTTTGTGCGCGACGCAGGTCGGCCACGGGTCGACGTCAATGCCCGGATTGAGCGTGCCGATCTTGCTGGCCTGAGGGATTTCTGGCCCGAAAGCGCCATGAGCCCGAAAGCCAATGCATGGCTTCGCCGCAGCCTTCAGGCGGGCACCGTCGAGTCCGGGCGTGTCGTGCTGCAGGGGGATATGGACCGCTTCCCGTTCCGCGACGACGACGGCACGCTGCTGGTCGAGGCACGCGTGCAGGGTGCACAGCTGGACTTTTCGCCCGGGTGGCCGGCGGCAGCGGCCGTTGATGCCCAGGTTACGTTTGACGGGCCTGGCCTGACCGTTGACGGAATGATCGGAGACTTTGCCGGGGCAAGGGTCGAGGAGGCGACGGCGCGCATTGCGGACCTGCAGTCGCCGGTGCTGCTGCTGGACTACGCCAGCGATGCGACCTTGCCGCAGCTGTATGGGTACCTCCAAGCATCACCCTTGCTGGACAATACCCGACTCGATCTGGGGCGATTTGCCTTTTCCGGCCCGGCCCGAACCACGGGGCGGCTGCGCATTCCGCTCGGACCTGATCGCGGCGAGGTCACGGTCGACGGCACACTCGACGTCAGGGGAGGTGGTTTCACGGAAACGACCTCCGGTTTGCGCCTCGAAGGGTTGACGGGCACGGTTGGCTACAATCGCGACGGCGCCCAGGCTGAGGCGCTTGCCGTGACCCTGAGCGGCTGGCCGGCCGAGCTTGGCCTGACGGCGGCCTGGGGCACTGAGCAGCCCTTCCTGGCGACACTGGCCGGGGCGTTTCCAACGTCCGTACTGATTGCCGAAACACCGCTCTGGGACGACGCGCTCATTGCCCAGATCGAAGGCGAAGCTGAATGGGATCTGACTTTTACGGTCGATCAACCGCCCAATAGCGACGACAGCGAGGTCTGGCTGGAGGCGCGTTCCGATCTCAGGAACAGCACCATGGCGCTGCCCGCACCCTTGCAGAAACCGGCCGGCGCGGCCTGGCCTTTGCGCCTTCGCTATCCCCTCGTGTCCGCTGAACCGCATCTGAGGCTGGACATTGACCGGCGGCTTTCTGTTGTCCTGGATCTTGAAGCGCCGCCCGCCGATACGGCCCCGGATGGGCTTTTTGAACTTCCTGAACTGCGTGCGGTGCCGGAGCGTGACGCAGTGCCGCAGGGCGAGACCGTGCCGGAGTCCGGGCGCCCGCTGGGGCCGTTGCCAGGCGCATCGTCGGTCCTGGCCGGAGCGCCGGGGTCAGGGGACGAGCCCGCTGGCACGCAAGCGGCCGAGGCGGATGCGCCAGCACTGGTCGTGCGTCGCGGCGCGATCGTTCTGGGTGGCGCGCCGGCTGTGCTGCCGCCACCAGGCGTGCTGCGCCTGGGCGGGCGGGTGGACTCGCTCGACATCGACAGCTGGGTATCGGTCATCGTCGACTATGCCGGCAAGGCGCTCACCCCGGTAGGGCTGGCCTTCGAAGGCGACGATCTGTTTGCCGAGTCCCTGCTGTTCCTGAACCGCCGCTTCGCGGATGTGATGCTGGGGCTCGACTTCAGCGATGGACTCCTGGATGTGCAGTTCCAGGGCGCCGCGCTGAACGGAGACGTGCGCTACCAGCGCAACGACGACAGCACGCAAAGCCTTTCCGCGCAGTTCGAGCGCCTCTGGCTGGGCGATGCTGAGGATGAGGGGGTCTCCATGGAGACGGATCCGCGCAGCCTGCCGGAGATGCGCTTCTATGTTGAGGATTTCCGCTACCTGGGGCTCGATCTTGGGGAAACGCGTATTGAGGCCTATCCCATCGCTGAGGGCCTGCACATCGAGACGGTGGACGCGGTCTCAGAGCAGTTGACCTTCCAGGCGCGCGGTGACTGGGTTGTCACCGATGAGGGCAGCCAGTCAGATTTCGATATCCTCCTGACCTCCGAGAGCCTTGGCAGTCTGGTCAATGCGCTGGATCTTTCCTCGGTACTGGAGGGAGGACAAACCATGCTGCGCTATGACGCCTGGTGGCCCGGTCCGCCGGCCGCTTTTGAGCTGGCCCGGCTCAACGGACAGATGAGCTTCAGCGTGGTAGACGGTACCATTCTCAACGCAAACCCAGGCGCCGGTCGCGTACTCGGTCTCATGAGCCTCGGTGCACTGCCCCGCCGCCTGGCCCTCGATTTCAGCGACGTCTTCGAAAGCGGGTTTGCCTTTGATCAGGCCAGTGGTACGGTGCAGCTCGATGGCGGTGTCGCGGTGACCGACGATTTTCTGCTCGAGTCCACCGCGGCGCAGCTTACCCTGACTGGTTCATCCAACCTGGAAGCGAAGGAAATGGACTATCTGGTATCAATCAGGCCAGGGGTTAGCCAGACACTGCCCGTGATCGGCGCCCTGGCCGCCGGGCCCGCCGGCGCTGCCGCTGGCTTGGCGCTACAGGAGTTGCTGCGTGAGGCGCTGGGCGATGCCGCTGAAGCGCGCTATGAAATTACCGGCCCCTGGTCCGATCCGGACGTATCGCGCCTCGACTCCAATGCCACCCCCGGGCCGGAAGACCGGCCTGAACCCTCATCGGGCAATGCCACGGCACAGGCCCAGACACGAGAATCGCTATGACAGATTTGCTCAAGCTCGCCACGGACCGACTGCTCGCCCCCGGCGAGCTCGATCAGGGTGACCTCGCCCAGGTGCTATCCCACCTGATGGGAGCCTCCATCGATGGGGGTGATCTATATTTTCAGCATGTGACCCGCGAGGGTTGGTCGCTGGAAGACGGTCGCGTTCGCAACGCCTCTCACACCGTTGAGCAGGGCGTCGGTATCCGCGCCGTGGCGGGAGAGAAAACGGGTTTCGCCTATGCGGACGAGCTGGTCCTGCCCGCCTTGCTGGAGGCCAGCGGCGCAGCGCGCGCCATTGCCCGGCAGGGTCAGCATGGCGGCGTCGCGGCGTGGACGCCGCGCCAACCTAAGCCCCTGTATACGGACACGGACCCCATGACCTCGCTCGGTGCAGATGAGAAGGTCGATCTCCTGCGCCAGATCGACACCTACGCTCGCTCGCTCGATCCCGCCGTCAGCCAGGTCATGGTCAACCTGGCCGCGGCCCACGAAACGGTCCTGGTGGCCGCCGTCGACGGAGACCTGGCAGCAGATGTGCGTCCGCTGGTCAGGCTCTCGATTACCGTGATCGCGGAGAAAGATGGGCGCCGCGAACAGGGCAACGACGGCGGTGGCGGTCGCTTCGGGCTGGATGAACTGGTCGAAGATGGCGCCTGGCGCCGCTTTGCCGACGAGGCCGTGCGCCAGGCGCTGGTGAATCTCGAGGCCGGTGACGCGCCGGCGGGCACTATGCCCGTGGTGCTGGGGCCGGGCTGGCCCGGCGTCTTGCTCCACGAAGCCGTGGGACATGGGCTCGAGGGTGACTTCAACCGTAAGGAGACCTCGGCCTACTCGGGACGGATCGGGGAACAGGTGGCAGCCCGGGGCGTCACCATCGTCGATAACGGGACCCTCGGGCGCCGTCGCGGCTCCCTGACCATCGACGATGAAGGCACGCCCACCGGTGAAACGGTACTGATCGAGGACGGCATCCTGCGCAACTACATGCAGGACAAGATGAACGCCCGGCTCATGGGTATGGCGCCCACGGGCAACGGACGTCGCGAGTCTTTTGCCCATCTGCCGATGCCGCGCATGACCAATACCTACATGCTGGCCGGCGCCCATGACCCGGAAGCAATCATCGCATCGGTGAAAAACGGGCTGTACGCCGTGAACTTTGCCGGTGGGCAGGTCGACATTACCTCCGGACGCTTCGTGTTTTCCGCCAGCGAGGCCTACCTGATCGAAAACGGTAAGGTCACCCGTCCGGTCCGTGGCGCGACCCTGATCGGCAATGGCCCGGAGGCCATGACCCAGGTCAGCATGGTCGGCAACGATCTGAAACTGGATGCGGGGATTGGCGTGTGCGGCAAAGACGGCCAGAGCGTACCCGTGGGTGTCGGGCAGCCGACCCTGAAGCTCGACGAACTGGTGGTTGGAGGTACGGAGACCTGAACAGGGACCGCTGAGACCCGGGGGACCGCGCTCAGGGCAGCGGTGGCAGGGCAGCGGTTTCATCGTGATCCCGCAGCAGCCGAAACAGCTTGCGCGCTGCCGCCGGCGGCTTGCCCGCATCCGATTCACGACGAGCGTTGCGCAGGAGCTGGCGGAGGGTCTGGGCATCAAGGTCCCGGCGCGCGTCCAGCAGGTGACCAAGGGCGCTGCGGTCGCCCTCAAGCAAACGGTCGCGCCAGGCTTCGACGCGATGCTGGCGGGCGGTTAGCTGGCGTGCCGCGTCGTGACGGGCGTCCAGGGCTGCAACCACCGGTTCAAGTTCAGCGCCGCGCAGCTGCTTGGCCAAGAAGCCCAGCTGACGCTTGCGCGCCACCCGTGCGGTGATCGCGCGGGTGTAGAGCACTTCCTGGAGCAGGTGCTCCTCGAGCGGCAGGCTGCGCAATACCGGCTCTGGAAGCTCGACGAGCCGACGACCAAAATCGAGCAGTGCCTTGGCCTCGCGCTTGCGCTGGCTCTTGCTGATGACGTCGCGATCGTCCGGATTCCGGTCAGAGCCCGTCCTGGCCTGAGTCATGGCTTCAGCCCTCAACCTGGGGCGTCCCGAGGGGCGCCGGAGAACGAATAATGGAAAAACAGCATAACCCAGAAGCGACGCGCCCAGACCGGAACGAGGAAGCCCGTGTGCTCGAGGCGCGTGTGCTTGAAGCGCTCGATCTGGCTCGCCAGGGTGGGGCCGATCAGGCTGAAGTCAGCGCCAGCGTCCAGGGTGGCCTGAACACGACGGTCCGACTCGGCGAAGTAGAAACCATCGAACACACACGAGACCGTGGCGTTTCCGTCACTGTCTACCTGGGTCAGGCCAAGGGACATGCGAGCAGCGCTGATCTCAGTGCGTCTTCTCTGCGCACCAGCGTTGAGCGGGCGCTCGACATCGCCCGCTTTACGGCCGAGGATTCCTGCAACGGCCTGGCGGATCCTGAGCGGATGGCCACCGATTTTCCCGATCTGGACCTGTGGCATCCGGAGCCGCTGGATGCGGACGCGGCCATTGAGCGCTGCCTGGCCATGGAAGCGGCAGGCCGGGAACACGAGGCCATCACCAATTCGGAGGGTGCCTCCGTGTCGGGTAGCTACGGTGTCTCGGTCTACGGAAACTCCCACGGATTCCTCGGCCGAAGCGATGGTACGCGCTACGGTCAGAGTTGTGTGCTGATCGCCGGCAACGACCGGGGGATGCAGCGCGACTACTGGTTCGATTCGCGGCGATCGGCTGGCGATCTGGAAGCGCCGGAGGCCACCGGGCGTCGTGCGGCGGAACGAACGGCCCGGCGCCTGGATGCCCGCAAGCTGTCGACGCGTAAGGTGCCGGTGCTGTTCAGCCCCGAAATCGCACGCACGCTGGTGGGCCACTTTGTCGGTGGTATTTCCGGCGGGGCGCTCTATCGAAACGCTTCCTTCCTGAAGGATACGCTCGGGGAACCGTTGTTCCCGGAGTGGTTGAGCCTGGTCGAGCGGCCGCTGCTGCCGCGCGGTCCGGGCAGCACTCCCTTCGATGCGGAGGGCGTGGCCGTGGCCGATCGTTCGGTGGTCGAAGCCGGCGTACTCCAGGCCTACGTCCTGTCCAGCTACTCAGCAAGGCGCCTTGGGCTGGAGTCCACCGGCAATGCTGGCGGGGTCCACAATCTGTGCCTGGAAGGTCAGCTCACGCCGGCTGACGCGATGCTGTCCCAGCTCGGTACGGGACTGCTGGTCACGGAAGTCATGGGCCAGGGTGTGCGCATGGTGACCGGCGACTACTCGCGGGGCGCTGCCGGATTCTGGGTGGAAAATGGCGAATTGGCCTACCCGGTGGAAGAGATCACCATCGCCGGCAACCTGCGGGACATGTTCCGCTCCGTCGTAGCGGTCGGTGATGACGTGGATCAGCGGGCCAACTTGCAGTGCGGTTCCATGCTGGTCGAAGGGCTGACCGTCGCCGGCAGCTGATCGGTTCAGTCCATTTTCCGGAAGCGATGCGCATTCCGGTTCGCGAGCCAGCGCCCGAAACCCGGTGCCGCACCGCTCAGCCAGACGATGAATTTCCAGATGCCGCCGGGGACTTCCACGACGCGGGGTTTTTCGCGGGTCACCGCATCGATGCCATCGCGTACCACGTCTTCGGCCTGTAGCCAGAGCCAGGACGGCAGCTGGTTGACCTGGTCCCGCGTGCCGGTGACATCGTGGAATTCCGAATAAGTAAAGCCCGGGCACAGGGCGCTGACATGAACCCCATGGGGCGCACCCTCTGCGGCCAGGGACTCGGAAAACTTGATCAGAAAAGCCTTGCTGGCGCCATAGAGCGTGTGCCCCGCTGAGCTGGGCGCGATGCCTGCCACGGAGGCGACATTAATGATGAAACCCCGCTCTCGCTCGATCATCCCCGGCATCAGGCGCCAGCAGAGCTCGATGACCGCGTTGACCATCACCTGCATGAAGGTGTCATGGGTGTCCAGGGGCACTGCCACCAGCTTGCCCGGTACCCCGTAGCCGGCATTGTTGACCAGGAACTCGATTTCGATGCCCGCTGCATCGAGGGCGGTCACGATGGTCTCGCTGGCCGCAGGATCGGACAGGTCTGCGGCCACTACGTGGCATGCGGTTCCGTGTTCCTGCTCAAGGGTCTGCGCGAGTTCGCGCAGCCGATCCTCACGGCGCGCCACCAGGACCAGTGCATAGCCCTTCCCCGCCAGCTGCCGGGCAAACTCCTTACCAATGCCCGCAGACGCGCCGGTGACCAGCGCCCAGGGACGCCTTTTCTTGTTCAGGGCGGGAGGCGCCTTGGCCGCTTCCGTTGTGTTTTCCTGCATGGATGGTTTCCTTTGCTGTTTGCGGCCTGACACGCCTTGCGGGGCGTCCTTGCCGGCGTCGCCATGCCTTGTGGCTGGGCCTGCCGTCGGCGGAGCCCGCAGGCGTCATTTTCGGTGTTGCCACGGTCCGCTTCAATCGTGTTCCGCTGCCGGCCTTTCCCTTGCCGAAAACGGGGCCGGCCGGTATCCTTGCGGCCCCTTAACGCACCGGGCCGGAGGGCCCATCGGAGCGCCCATCATGCGTACGCTGCTCGTTGCCGGCAACTGGAAAATGCACGGATCAAAGGCCATTGCCCAGGACCTTGTCACCGGGCTGGATCAGGCCGTCGGAAGCCTGGAGGGTTTCGACATTGCCGTGTTCCCGCCTACTCCCTATCTGGCGCAGGTGCAGTCGGCGGCCACCGGCACGCGAATCGCCTGGGGCGGACAGACGCTGCACCCGGCGGAAAAGGGCGCTTTCACCGGTGAAGTGTCCGCTGCCATGCTCAAGGATTTCGGCTGCCGCTACGTGCTGGTTGGCCATTCGGAGCGGCGCAGCCTGTTCGGGGAATCGGACGAAGACGTTGCCGAACGCTTCGAAGCGGCGCTCGAGGCCGGTCTCGTGCCCGTGCTCTGCGTCGGGGAGACCCAGGCAGAGCGTGAGGCGGGCGACACGGAAGCCGTTGTCGGTCGCCAGGTGGACGCGGTGTTGGCGCGCGTGGGCATCGAAGGGCTGGGGCGCGGCCTGCTGGCCTACGAGCCCGTTTGGGCCATCGGCACCGGGCTAACCGCGACGCCGGAACAGGCGCAGGCCGTGCATGCGTTTTTGCGTGGCAAACTTCAGGCGCTGGATGGTATAATTTCGGGTTCCATACAGATTCTTTATGGCGGCAGTGTAAAAGCGTCCAATGCCGCTGATTTGTTTGCCCGGGCAGACATCGACGGCGCGCTGGTCGGTGGAGCCTCCCTTACGGTAGAGGACTTCGCCGGCATTTGCCGCGCTGCTGCCCGGGACCAGGTGTAAGACATGCAAATTTTGAACATTTTTCACGTGTTGGTGGCCATCGCGATGGTCGCCTTCATTCTGGTGCAGCGGGGCCCTGGGGCCACCGCGGGCGCGGCCTTCGGGTCCGGCGCTTCCGGCACCGTGTTCGGCGCCCGGGGCGCCGGATCCTTTCTGTCCCGGTCGACCTGGGCGCTGGCGGCGATGTTTTGCCTGATTAGCCTGGTCATGGCGGTGGTGGTCTCGCGCGACCTCTCCGCTCCGGAAACGGATCTCGGGGTGGTCGGCAGCGCCGCACCGTTCGAGGTCAGCGAGCCCGCGCCCTCCATGGATGATCCGACCTCGGACCTTCCCATGATGGACCTGGGTATCGATTCCGGCACCGGTGAGGCAATGGATGCGCCGTCCATGGACGACGTACCGGGCCTTGATGCAGCGCCCGCGGCTGAAGGAGAAGGCGCCGCGGAAGCGAGCGAAGGCGACGAAGGGTCCTGAAGGACGCTTCATTAGATCGAAAGCCCAAGTGGTGGAATTGGTAGACACGCTATCTTGAGGGGGTAGTGGCGAAAGCCGTGCCGGTTCGAGTCCGGCCTTGGGCACCATATTGATTAGCGTTCTGGGGCTTGTTGGCCTGGGGCGCAGGGCACGCGTCTATCGTGACGCAGGGAGTCGGCACCCATGTTGTCTGAATACCTCCCGATCCTCATGTTTATCGGTGTTTCCACCGTGCTTGGGATCGTTCTCATTACCGCCGGCTCGGTTCTGTCGCCGAGCAACCCGAACCCGGAGAAGGCGTCCCCCTACGAGTGCGGCTTCGAAGCCTTCGAAGACACGCGCGGACGCTTCGACGTGCGCTTCTACCTGGTCGCGATCCTGTTCATCATCTTCGACCTTGAGATTGCCTTCTTTATTCCCTGGGCCGTGTCCCTGGATACGATTGGCATGACCGGCTTTATCGCCATGTCGTTCTTTGTGGGCCTGCTGATCGTTGGGTTCTTTGTTGAATGGCGCCGGGGGGCTCTGGAATGGGAGTGAGCACGGAAGCGGGCGGGGGTAAGTCCCCGGAAGCCAAGGCGGCGGATCTGGGCAATGGCCCGGCGGAACTGGGTGTCATCGACGACATCCTGCGCCCAAATGCCGATGACAACCCGCTGCTTAACCGCGGGGCCGTAACAACCTCGGTCGACGCGCTGATGAACTGGGCCCGGACCGGGTCACTCTGGCCCATGACCTTCGGTCTGGCCTGCTGCGCAGTGGAGATGATGCACGCCGGCGCTTCGCGCTACGACCTCGACCGCTTCGGTGTTATCCTGCGCCCGAGCCCGCGCCAGTCTGACGTGATGATTGTCGCCGGCACGCTCTGCAACAAGATGGCCCCGGCCCTGCGCAAGGTCTATGACCAGATGCCCGACCCGAAGTGGGTGATCTCCATGGGTTCCTGCGCCAATGGTGGGGGCTACTACCACTACTCCTACTCGGTGACTCGTGGCTGCGACCGCATCGTACCCGTGGACATCTACGTGCCCGGCTGCCCGCCGACGGCGGAAGCGCTGATTTACGGCATCCTGCAGCTGCAACGCAAGATTCGCCGCACCAGTACCATCGCCCGCTAAGCCATGAGCGCCGACAGCTTTCGCAAACAGCTCGCCGGCGCTTTCGGCGACCCGGCGCGCATCCTGGACACGGCCGACCAGCTGACCCTGGAGGTTCCCGTGTCGGCCTGGCTCGAAACGGCGCGGGAACTGCGCGATCAGTTCGGTTTCCAGCAGCTCATCGACCTGTGCGGGGTCGACTACCTCAGCTACGGCCAGGACGAATGGGAAACCCGTGACGTCACGGGCGAGGGTTTCAGCCGCGGCGTTGACGGGCTGGGCCCCGGACGCTTCCGCTGGCAGGAGCTCCCCGAATCGGAAGCGGTCGAAAACCGCTTTGGCGTGGTGGTCCACCTGCTGTCCATCCAGCACAACCGGCGCCTGCGCATGCGCACCTTCGCCTCTGACGAAGACCTGCCGATCGTGCCGTCGCTGGTCGACACCTGGAATTCGGCCAACTGGTACGAGCGCGAGGCCTTTGACCTGTTCGGCATCATTTTCGAAGGACACCCGGACCTGCGCCGCATCCTCACGGACTACGGCTTCACCGGACATCCTTTCCGCAAGGACTTTCCGCTGATCGGCAACGTCACGGTCCGCTATGACGAGGACAAGGGGCGCGTGGTCTACGAGCCGGTCGAGATCGAGCCGCGGGTCCTGGTGCCGCGCGTGATTCGCGAAGACTCCCGCTACGAGACCGATGACATCGACCGGGCAGCGGACGCTGCCGGGAACGAGGCCTAGAATCATGGGTGACATCAGCAACTTCACGGTGAACTTCGGTCCCCAGCACCCGGCGGCGCACGGCGTGCTTCGCCTCGTGCTCGAGCTTGAGGGCGAGACCGTGGTCCGCGCCGATCCGCACGTGGGCCTGCTGCACCGTGCAACGGAAAAGCTTGCCGAGAGCAAGCCCTACAACCAGTCAATCGGCTACATGGACCGGCTCGATTACATGTCGATGATGTGTAACGAGCATGCCTATGTGCGTGCCATCGAGCAGCTGCTCGGCATCGAGGCACCGAAGCGGGCCCAGTACATCCGGGTGATGTTCGACGAGCTGACGCGCATCCGGAACCACCTCCTTTGGCTGGGCACCAACGGCCTGGACCTCGGCGCCATGACGATCTTCCTCTACGCGTTCCGCGAGCGTGAGCAGATCATCGATATGTACGAGGCGGTGTCAGGCGCCCGCATGCACGCCGCCTACTACCGGCCGGGTGGTGTTTACCGGGATCTGCCGGACCACATGCCCCAGTTCCAGGAGTCGCCCTGGACCAAGGGCAAGGACCTGGACCGTAAAAACGAGTGGCGCCAGGGCAGCCTGCTCGATTTTTGCCAGGCCTTCACGGAAGACTTCCTGCACAACAAGGTCGACGACTACGAGACGTTGCTGACGGACAACCGGATCTGGAAACAGAGGACCGTCAACATCGGCGTTGTTTCTGCGGATCGCGCACTGCAGCTCGGTTTCTCCGGGCCCATGCTGCGTGCCTCGGGCGTTGAGTGGGACCTGCGCAAGAAGCAGCCCTACGCGGTCTACGACGAGCTCGATTTTGACATTCCCATCGGCGTCAACGGCGACTGCTACGACCGCTACCTGGTCCGCATCGAGGAGATGCGTCAGTCCGCGAAGATCGTCCTCCAGTGCATCGACTGGCTGCGCGCCAACCCGGGCCGCGTCATGCTCAAGAATTTCAAGGTCATCCCGCCCACCCGCGAGGAAATGAAGGATGACATGGAAGCGCTGATTCACCACTTCAAGCTGTTCACCGAGGGCTTCTGCGTGCCGGCGGGTGAGACCTACGCCGCCGTGGAAGCGCCCAAGGGTGAGTTTGGCTGTTACCTGGTGTCCGACGGCGCCAACAAACCCTTCCGGTGCCACCTGCGTGCACCGGGCTTCGCCCACCTGTCGAGCATGGACGAGATGCTCCGGGGCCACATGCTGGCGGACGTGCCGGCCATGATTGGCACCCAGGACATCGTGTTCGGCGAAATCGACCGCTGACGGGCAGGATTCAAGCACCATGGCACACAAGGCTGCATACGCACAGGGCAAGGCGGAACTGCTGACCCCCGAAACCCGCGAAACCATCGACAGCTGGGTGGCGCGCTTTCCGGAAGACCGCAAGCGCTCCGCCATTATCCAGTCGCTCATGGCGGCGCAGGAACAGAACGGTGGTTATCTGAACCGCGACCTGGTTGAGGCGGTTGCGGACTACCTCGATATGCCCCCGGTCTGGGTGGCCGAGGTGGCCAGCTTCTATTCCATGTTCCACAACGAGCCGGTTGGACGGAACACGGTCAATATCTGCACCAACATTTCCTGCTGGCTGAACGGGGCGGACGCCCTGGTTGCCCACGCGGAGAAGAAACTGGGCATCGCAATGGGTGAAACAACGCCGGATGGGCGGGTCACACTTGTGGTGGAAGAGGAGTGCCTGGCGGCCTGCTGTGGAGCGCCGATGATGGTGGTGAACGGCCACTATCACGAGAAGCTCGACGACGAGGCCTTCGACAGGATCGTGGACGGACTGGAGTGAGTTCGATGCGATTCAACGCAAACGAAATCGATTGCGTTTCTTCCGGCACCGCGCGTGCCTCAGGAGCACTCCATGGCTGAGCATAACGTCGTCTTCAATACCCTTGATGCGGAAACCCCCTGGGCCCTCGACACCTACCAGGGTTTGGGTGGCTACGAGGCGTGGGAAAAGATCCTGCGCGAACAGACCCCGCAGGAAGAGATCATCGAGACCGTCAAGGCGTCTTCCCTGCGCGGGCGCGGCGGGGCTGGCTTTCCTACCGGTCTGAAGTGGAGCTTTATGCCGCGCTCGGCCCCGGTGCAGAAGTACATCCTTTGCAACTCGGACGAGTCCGAGCCGGGCACCTGCCACGACCGGGACATCCTGCGCTTCAACCCGCACGCGGTGGTGGAAGGCATTGCCATCGCCGGCTATGCCATGGGCGCCAGCGTCGGCTACAACTACCTGCGTGGTGAGTTCCACCACGAGCCCTGGGAGCGCTTCGAGGCGGCCGTGAAAGAGGCCTACGAGGCCGGCCTGCTCGGCAAGAACATCATGGGTTCGGGCGTCGACATGGACGTCTACGGGGTGCTCGGCGCCGGTGCCTACATCTGCGGCGAAGAGACCGCCCTCATGGAATCGCTCGAGGGCAAGAAAGGCCAGCCGCGCTACAAGCCGCCGTTTCCCGCGAATTTTGGTCTGTACGGCAAGCCGACGACCATCAACAACACGGAAACGCTAGCCTCGGTACCGGCCATCATGCGCAACGGGTCCGAGTGGTTCCTGGAGATCGGCAAACCGAACAACGGCGGACCCAAGGTGTTTTCCGTGTCCGGGCACGTGAATAACCCGGGCAACCACGAGATTCCCCTCGGCACACCCTTCGCTGACCTGCTGGCGCGGTGCGGCGGCATACGCAACGGGAACGCCCTGAAAGGGGTCATTCCAGGGGGTTCCAGCATGCCGGTGCTGCCGGCGGATGTGATGATGGACATCACCATGGACTATGACGCCCTGAGCAAGGCCGGTTCTGGTCTCGGCTCTGGCGCAGTCATCGTCATGGATGAGACCACCTGCATGGTGCGCGCCTGCACGCGCATCGCCCGGTTTTACCACATGGAGTCCTGCGGCCAGTGCACGCCGTGCCGGGAAGGCACGGGCTGGATGCACCGCGTGCTGCAGCGCATCGTTGACGGCAAGGCCACCCGGGACGACTTGGGTCTGCTGAAGTCCGCCGCCGGCCAGATTGAAGGCCACACGATCTGCGCCTTTGGCGAAGCCGCCGCCTGGCCGGTGCAGGGCTTCCTGCGCCACTTCTGGCACGAATTCGAATATTACGTGGACCACAAGCGATCGATTGTGGATGGCCCCGCTGAACCTTCAGGGGAGATGGCCGCATGAGCGTCGTATCGGACCAGGACGTGGAAATGGTCAACATCGAGGTGGATGGCATTCCCCTCGAAGTGCCCAAGAACGCGATGATCATCGAGGCCACGGACAAGGCGGGCATCCCCGTGCCCCGCTTCTGCTACCACCGCAAGCTCACGGTCGCGGCCAACTGCCGCATGTGCCTGGTGGACGTCGAGAAAGCGCCCAAACCCATGCCGGCCTGCGCCACGCCGGTGATGGATGGCATGAAGGTGTTCACCCAGTCGCGCCGCGCCGTTGACGCGCAGCACGGCGTGATGGAGTTCCTGCTCATCAACCATCCGCTCGATTGCCCGATCTGCGACCAGGGCGGTGAATGCGAACTTCAGGATCTGGCCATGGGCTACGGCCGCTCTGTTTCCCGCTTTTCCGAGCGCAAGCGCGTGGTGAAGGACAAAAACGTCGGCCCCCTGATCCAGACGGACATGACGCGTTGCATCCACTGCACGCGCTGCGTGCGGTTCCTGGAAGAAATCGCCGGGACCAGCGAAATGGGCGGCACGGGCCGCGGCGACCGCACGGAGATCGGCACCTGCCTGGAAACGAGCATCGACTCGGAGCTGTCCGGCAACGTGATCGACCTGTGTCCCGTGGGGGCCCTGACCAACAAGCCATTTCGCTACTCGGCGCGCTCCTGGGAGCTGGTCGCCCAGCCGTCCCACGCGCTCCACGACGGCATCGGGTCCGCGCTGCACTACCACACGCGCCGCGGGCAGATCATGCGCTCCGTTCCCCGCGACCTGGAGAGCGTTAACGAGGCCTGGCTGTCGGATCGCGATCGCTACAGCCACTTTGGGCTCTACGCGGAAGACCGCCTCGAACGCCCGGCCATCAAGAAAGATGGCCAGTGGGTGAACGTGAGCTGGGACGAGGCCTTCGAGGCGGCCGCCGAAGCGCTGCGCGCGCAGGCCGGCGATGAATTGGGCGTCCTGATGTCGCCCAGCGCCACGTCGGAAGCCTATTTCCTCGCCCGTCGGCTGGCCGATGGCCTGGGCTGCGCGCACATCGACCACCGCGGTCGCGAGCGCGATTTCCGTGACGATGCGGTGCGCCCCGCGACCTTTGGCGCCTCCATCGAGGCGGTCGAGGCCATGGACACGATTCTGCTGATCGGCAGCAACATCCGTCACGAGGCGCCGATCCTCGGGCACCGAGTGCGCAAGGCGTCCCTTGCCGGTGCCAAGGTGCTTGCGCTGAATCCGCTCGACTGGAACTTCAATTTCGACCTGGCCGACGGCATGATCGCCGCGCCCCAGGAACTGGTCGGCGAACTGGCCGGCCTGGCCCTGGCCGTGGCCGAAGCCACGGGCGCTGCCGTCCCCGCTCACCTCGAGGCCGTCGTGCGCGGTGCAGACGCAAGCGATTACCGCACCATGGCCGAGCATCTGAAGGCCAGCGAGCGCGGACTCGTACTGCTTGGCCAGTCCGCCATGACCCACGGCGAGGCGGCCTGGCTGCGCCTGCTGGCGGCGTTCATCGCTGAGGCGAGCGGTGCGCCCCTGAACCTGCTGCCCCACGGCGGCAACACGGCCGGCGCCGCGATCATGGGTGCCACCCCGGGCGAGGGCGGACTCAATGCCCAGGCCATGCTGGCATCAAACCGCGCTGCCTATCTCCTCTGGGACCTTGAGCCGGAGCTGGACATCGATGATCCAAGCGGTGCACTGAAGGCCCTGCGCCAGGCAGAACACGTCGTGGCCGTAACCACCTTTGCCAGCAAGACGCTGCGCAATGTGGCGACGGTGCTCCTGCCGCTGGCGCCAGTCGCGGAGAGCGAAGGCTGCTTCCACAACCTCGAAGGGCGTCGTTTCGACCTGCGCCCCGCGGGCCGGTCGCCTGGCGAGGCCCGTCCTGGCTGGAAGATTCTCCGTCGCCTGGGCGAGCACTGCGGCCTGGCCGGTTTCGACCAGGTCAGTCTGGGTGAAGTGCAGGCGGTGATGCCCGCGTCTCTTGTCGGTGCGGAGGGCGGTGCTGACGCCGCCGCCGAGACTGCTACAGTGGCCCTCGAGGCGCCTGCAGCTTCCGAAGCACTGCACCGCATCGGCGAGGTGCCGATGTATTCGTCTGATGCCCTGTGCCGCCGTGCGAAATCCCTGCAGCAGACGGTGCATGCCGACAACGACTTTGTCGGTCTGAACCCGGCCGATGCGGCGTCACTCGGCGTGTCCGCGGGCGATCACGTCCACGTTGACCAGGGCGGCGATGCGGTGGAACTGGAAGTCCGAATGCACGACAGCGTGCCGTCCGGCGGCGCCTGGGTGCGTTGCGCCACGACGCGGACCGCCGTGCTCGGTGCGGCCATGGGCCCGCTGCGCATCAATAAGGGCGGGGCTGCCTGATGGACGGATTGCTCGAACTCGCCTGGATTCTCGTCAAGATCCTGGCGATCACCATCCCGCTCATTATCACGGTAGCGTTCTACACCTACGCCGAGCGCCGGGTGATCGGCTTCATGCAGGTACGCATGGGCCCGAACCGGACCGGCATTTTCGGCATGAGCCTTTATGGCCTCGCCCAGCCGTTCGC
>JBCDHO010000003.1:0-22218 GCA_038749855.1 Pseudomonadota bacterium | reverse complement strand
CCTGGCCGTGCTCCTGTCCCTCGCCTGGTCCCTGTCCATGCAGCGGCGCGCCGTGGACTGGCGGCTGGTGGCCGGTGGGCTGGGTCTGCAGCTCCTCTTCGCAATCATTGTGATCCTCGTCCCCGGAGGCCGGGCGTTCTTCGATCTGCTGTCACAGGCTTTCGTCAAGGTGGTCGGCTTCGCAAACGTCGGGTCGGCCTTCATCTTCAATGACCTGGCCAACGCCGAGTCCTTTGGGTTCGTGTTCGCCTTCCAGGTGCTGCCGACCATCATCTTCTTCGCGGCGCTCATGGGCGTGCTGTACCACCTGGGCGTTATGCAAAAGATAGTCCAGGGCATGGCCTGGGTGATGCAGAAGGTGCTGAAGATCTCCGGGGCCGAGTCCCTGGCCGTGGCTGCGAACGTCTTCGTCGGTCAGACCGAGGCGCCGCTGGTGGTGCGCCCTTACATCGCGCGCATGACCGAGTCGGAGCTGTTCACCATGATGGTGGGCGGCATGGCCACTATTGCGGGCGCGGTGCTCGCCGCGTACATCGCGTTGCTCGGTGGGCCGGACCCCGAGGCCCAACTGTTTTACGCCCGACACTTGCTGGCCGCCAGCGTCATGGCAGCGCCGGCCACCGTTGTCATCGCGAAGATTCTGCGTCCCGAAACCGATGAATCGCTCACCATGGGGACGGTTAAGCTGCACGTGGAAAAGACCGCGGGCAACACGATCGAAGCCGCGGCCAACGGCGCCGCCGACGGACTCAAGCTGGCCCTCAACGTGGGCGCCATGCTCCTGGCCTTTATTGCCCTGATCGCCATGATCGACTGGCCGCTCGGCTGGCTCGGCTCGGTCACCGGCCTCGAGAGCGCCCTCGGCCAGCCGCTGTCCCTGAAACTCATCCTCGGCTACTTGCTCGCGCCCCTGGCCTGGGTGATCGGCGTGCCGTCCCAGGACATCGTCGTGGTTGGCGGACTCATCGGCGAGAAGATCATTACCAACGAGTTTGTTGCCTATTCCAGCCTGAACCAGATCAAGGACACGCTGGATGCGCAGTCGGTGCTGATCTCCACCTACGCGCTGTGCGGCTTCGCCAACTTCTCGTCCATCGCCATCCAGATTGGCGGCATTGGCGGTCTCGCTCCGGAACGACGCGGCGACATTGCCCGCCTCGGCATCCGCGCCGTCCTCGGCGGCACGCTGGCGACCATGATGACCGCCACGATCGCCGGCGTGCTGACCTCCCTGGCCGGCTGACGCCCGCGCGCTCGGTCTTACGATCGCCGGGTTTTCCGACGTGTTTCTTTTTCGACGGGAACACCGCACGCTCCTCAACAGCGTGCTGGGGGTCGCCTGGTTCTGGTTGCTGGGCGCACTGCTCCTCGGACACCTGCCGACCTTCGGCCGCACGGTGCTGGGGGGTGACACGGCCATCGTCTCCTGGCTCTACGCGGTCTGCGCGGCAGGGCTGGGGCTCGGCGCACTCCTTTATCGTCGCCTGGCTCGCGGGCAGATCGAAATCGGCCTGGTGCCCCTGGGTTCACTCGGGCTGAGCCTGTTTGCCCTCGACCTGGCCTTTGCCGCGCCCGCCGTCCCGACCCAGGGCCTGGGCCTTGAGGGCTTCCTGCACACGTTCGCCGGCTGGCGCATCAGCATTGACCTGCTCCTGATCTCTGTTGCCGGTGCGCTGTACAGCATTCCGCTCTATCAGCTGCTGCGCGCACGGAGCGCCCCGGCACATCGGCCTACGGTGATGGCACTGTGCCATGGTTTCAGCCTGGTCTTTCTACTGATCGGCGCCGCGTTCAGCGGTTTGCTGCTCGATCGCCTCGAATTCACAGCGCCGCAGCTGTTCTTTGCCGCCGCGGTGCTCAACGCCGTCGTCGCCATCTACATTTACACGGTTGTCCCCGAGTTCATGCTGCGCTTCATCAGCTACCTGCTGGTCCGCAGCTTCTACCGGGTCAAGGTCACGGGCATGGAGCATGTGCCCGAATCCGGGCCCGTACTGATTGCCGCAAACCATGTGAGCTTTGTCGATCCCCTGCTGATCCTCGGCACCGTCCGGCGCCCGATTCGCTTCGTCATGTACCAGGGCATCTACGCCATCCCTCTGCTGAAAAACGTCTTCGATCACGTCAAGGCCATCCCCATCGGGTCGCGCAAAACCCATCCGGAGGTGCTTGAACGGGCCCTGGAGCGGGTCGATGAAGAACTGGCGGCCGGAGAGCCGGTGGGCATCTTTCCTGAAGGTGGGATTACGCGGGATGGAGAGATTCAGCCCTTCCGACCGGGCATCGAGACCATGCTGGCCCAGCAGCCGGTGCCTGTCGTGCCCCTGGCCCTGTGCAATCTGTGGGGGTCTTTATTCAGCCGGCGGGACCCGCTGCACAAGCGTCGACCCAGGAAGTTTCGCAAGACCATCGAGCTGCGCTTTGGCCCGCCCCTGGCGCCGGAAGCAGCCAGCGCCGCGCGCATTGAACAGGAAGTCCGCGCCCTGCGCGGCGCAGACCGCTAGCGCTAAGTCGGATCGGGCTCTGGGCCCGGGCCGATGCGTACCCCGCGCTTAGTCTCGGCTTCGGCTTCGGCTTCGGACACATCGTCGCCTTCCAGCGCCAGGTCGCCGCCCTGGTCCGCCTCGAGCATTTCAATGGCCCGCGGCAAATCGGCTTCGTGAACCACGAACACCATGGGCGCCACCTCGACGAACGGCAGGTCACCGAGCGCACCGGTGGAGAACTCATTTTTCATGAAGGTCTCGATGCCGTTGGCCTCGAGCAGGGACTGGACACGCCCGGCTTCCATGAAATCGAAGGATTCGAAGACCTTGAACATGGTCGTGACCTCAGTCGCTGGCAAAGAGACGGGATGGATCGGCAAACGCCTTGAACTCCAGGGCGTTGCCGGCCGGATCCTGCAGGAAAAACGTCGCCTGCTCGCCGACCTCCCCGCGAAAGCGCACGCGCGGTTCGATGATGAACGCCCGGCCGGCCGCGGGCAGGTGTTCCGCCAACCGCTCCGCCAGCGCCTGCCAGTCGGCCATGGGTAGGACCACGCCGAAATGCGGTACGGGCACGGCATCGCCGTCGACCGGATTTTGGTGCCCCGATCTGCCGTGGTCCGGCGCGAGGTGGCACACGAGCTGGTGCCCGAAGAAATCAAAATCCACCCAGTGCTCAGCACTCCGCCCCTCGTCGCAACCAAAGAGTTCGCCGTAAAAGTGGCGGGCGGCGGACAGGTCATCCACGGGTATGGCCAGGTGGAAGGGGCTGACGGTGCTCATGGCGAAGTCCTCGGGTTCGAGCGGCGTTGCGGCGGAACGGAAATCACGGACATTCCAGATAGTAGGGGAAGTAAGGGCGGTAGGTGTGCAACGGATTGATCAGGCGTCCCCGCCGCTTGCCTTGCGCGAAGCATACCCTACAATGCCGCCCCCATGACCCGGCAGCAACAGCGCTTCTCCTCGCGCCTGGCGACCCTTGTGACCATGGCCGGCCTTGCCATCGGTCTCGGCAACGTGTGGCGCTTTCCCTACATGATGGGACAGAACGGCGGCAGCGCCTTCCTGCTCATTTATGCCGTCTTCATGATGGCGCTGGCCGCGCCGGCCCTGGCGGCTGAGCTTTCCCTGGGGCGCGCGACGCGTTCGGGGCCTGTCGGTGCCTTTCGGGCCGCTTTCGGCCCGCGCTGGGGGCTGCTGGCCGGTGTTCTCGTGCTCATCGCCGTATTCATGGCCACCTGCTACTACAGCGTGGTTATCGCCAACGTGTTTTACAGCGCAGGTTTCGCCGCGCTGCAGGGCTTTTCCGACGCGCGCCTGGCCGACTATGGCGAAGGCCTTAGCAACAACGGCCTGCAGCTGTTCATCGCCCTCGGCGTGGTGATCGCCTGCGCGCTGATCGTCGGTCGCGGCTTGCGCAGTGGCATTGAGACAGCCAACAAGGTGCTCATGCCGCTCTTTGGGCTCGCGGCGCTCTACCTCGTGTTCGTGACGCTCAGCCTGGACGGCGCCCTTGAGCAACTTGGCGACTTCCTGCAGCCGGACTTCTCCCGCACCGGCCCGGACGTCTGGTTCGCGGCCATGGGCCAGGCCTGCTTCTCCGTCGGGCTTTCCGGGACGCTGGGCGTGATGTACGGCAGCTATCTCAAACGCGAGACCCGACTCCTGCCCACCGCCACGGCCACCTGCGCCATCGACCTGGGGGCCGCCTTCCTGGCGGCGCTGTTCGTCGTACCAGCGGTGCTGGTCTTCGGCCTCGACCTTGCGGCCGGGCCGGGATTGTTGTTCGACACGGTACCGCGCCTCTTTGCCGTCATGCCCGGCGGTCGCTGGCTGGCGCCGCTGTTTCTCGCTGGCTGGGGCCTGGTGGCCATGCTGACCCTGATCGCCGCCCTCGATACGGTCAGCGGTGCACTGGCGGATTTCACACCGCGGGCCACTCGACGGCGGGCGCTCACCGTGGTCACCCTTGTCGTCTGCGCCGTGATCGTTCCCATCGGGCTGCACCCCCAGTACATCGGGGTCCTGGACATGATATTTGGGTCGGGCATGTTCATGCTGGGTGCCCTGCTGGCGGTGCTGGCGGCCGGCTGGGGGCTCGGGCTGGTCCGCGCCAAGGAACAGCTGGGCAGCGGGCTCTCTCCGGGCCTCGGAACGCTGGCGACCGTGTGGGTTCGCTTCATCGTGCCGGCAAGCCTGGGCGCTATACTCATCGGCTTCATCCTCACGAGCATCCGGTCATGAGCGACATTGACGAACAGGAAAAAGTCGAAAAGCCCGACGAGGCCTGGCGCGCCCAGCTGAGCGATGAGCAGTACCGGGTCACGCGTCGGGCCGGTACGGAACGCCCGTTTACCGGCAAATACGACGGTTTTTTCGAGCCCGGCACCTACGACTGCGTATGCTGTGGTCACCCGCTCTTCGACTCGGGCAGCAAGTTTCACTCGGGCTGTGGCTGGCCCAGCTTCAACGGCGAGCTCGAACAGGCCTTCATCGTGCAAAAGCGCGATCTGAGCCATGGCATGATTCGGACGGAGCTACTCTGTCCCCGCTGTGACGCGCACCTGGGGCACGTGTTCAACGATGGCCCGCCACCCACGGGTTTGCGCTACTGCATCAATTCCGCCTCCCTGGAATTTCGGCCCCGAGACGGTGACGAAGACGGGTGAAGCGCCTCGCGGTTTCGAGCGACTGCGGCGCGCCATGTAATCGGCTGCCCTGGCTCCGACTGTTCCCGATCCAGATCCAGATCCATATCCCGACCCCGTTTCCGTTCCTGTTCTTATGCTTGCTCCTGCTGCTGGCGGGCCTGACGGGCTGCGCAACGCCCGGCTACTACCTCCAGGCCACACGCGGCCACATGAGCCTCATGAAGGCCCGCGAGCCCGTCGAACAGTACCTGGCCGAGGCTGCGCCCAATGATCCCATCGCGGTGCAGCTGAAGACCGCGCAGGCTGCCCTCGTCTTCGCTGAGGACACGCTCGATCTGCCTGCCGATGGCAGCTACCAGACCTTTGCACGCACCGGCGAGCGGGGCGTCACCTGGAACGTCGTAGCCACCCCCGCCTATGCGTTGACACCCAAGCGCTGGTGCTTTCCCGTGGCAGGCTGCGTTCCCTACCGGGGCTATTTCGACCGCGACGATGCGGAGCGCTTTTCTGCAAAGATGCGCTCCAAGGGTCGCGACAGCGCGATTTTTACGGCCACGGCCTACTCCACGCTGGGCTGGTTCGAGGACCCAATCCTCGACACCATGCTGACCGGCAACGAAGCACAGCTGGTCGACACGCTGTTTCATGAGCTCGCCCACCAGCGCCTCTATGTGAAAGGCGCCGGGCGCTTCAACGAGTCCTACGCGACCTTTGTCGCCCGCGAGGGCGTGCGCGCCTGGATGGTCGAACGGGGCAACCCGGAGGCGTTTGATGCCTGGCAGGACCGTGAAGCGGTACTGACCGAGTTCACCACGCTGCTGGCCGAAACCCGGGGCGAACTTGCCCTGCTCTATGCGACGGAGACGGAGCCGTCGCGGCTAGCAGCCGGCAAAGCAGAGGCTTTCGAGCGACTGGGCACGCGCTATGACGCGCTGGTTGCCGGACCCTGGAACGGCCGGGACCGTTTTCGCAGCTGGTTCGAGCCGCCACCCAACAACGCAGATCTGGCGCTGATGGCGACCTATACCGGTGGGTTGTGTGCCTTCGAGGGCCTGTGGAAAAAGGCGCAGGGGGACTTCCGTCGCTTTCACGAATTCGCCCGGGAAGCCGGCGAACAAAGCGCCGAGGAGCGCGAACGGTGGCTCGACAGCGAATGCGCCGACGGGTCCGGTTCCGGTCGTTGAACGCCATGGGAAAGTGTGACACGGTAGCGCCAGTTTTCGTGGCAAGGTCCCCCGTGCAGAGCATTCCTTTCCGGTCGACGGTCGCGGCGCTGGCCCTGTTCGCCGGCAGCAGCCAGTCGACGCTGCTGCACGCCCAGGAGGTCGGGCGACCGACCGGCACCGACCTCGCGGAAATCCGCCTGCCCGCCATCGCCTGTCCCGGACCAGCGCTCGCCATGTCCATCGACGAGGTGCCAGACCGCTCCAACGCCCCGCTGGACATCCGTGCCGAGTTTTTCGAGGCGCAACCCGATTCCATCGGCCAGGCCATTGGTCGGGTCGAGCTGTTCCGCGCGGACCAGTACCTGTCGACGGAAGCCATCACCTACCGACCGGACACGGGGGACGTGATCGCGCCGGGCACGCTCGTTTACCAAGACAGCCAGCTCGAACTCACGGCGGAAAGCGGCCAGTTCAACCTGCTCCAGGAAACCGGGTCCTTCAACCAGCTTGACTACTCGCTGGTCGGTTCCAGCGCCCAGGGCGGCGCCGAAAGCATCAGCCTGAATGGTTCCCGGGAGAGCCAGCTGGTCGATCTGTGGTTCACGACCTGCCCGGGGGACGACCCGGAATGGCTGCTGTCGGCGAAGGAACTGGAGCTGAAGCACGACGAGGGCGTGGGCGTGGCCCGCGGCGCCAAGCTCCGGCTCGGCAAGGTGCCCGTGCTCTACCTGCCGTGGATGACCTTTCCGATCGATGACCGCCGCAAAAGCGGCTTCCTCTACCCGACGATCGGCACGGCCAACGACAACGGGCTCGAGTTCAGCATCCCCTACTACTGGAACATTGCTCCGCAGCAGGACCTGACGCTCGAGCCACGCTGGTTCAGCGAGCGTGGCTTCATGCTGTCGGCCGAGTACCGCTTCCTTACCCGCCGGACGTACACCACGATCGACCTCGACGCCATGCCCTCGGACCGCAAGGCCGATGACGATCGCTGGCGCTACCTCGCGCGCTGGAACATGGGAATCAACCGGACCTGGCAGGCCGGCGCGCGACTGGAACGCGTCAGCGATAACGAATTCTTCCAGGATTTTGGCGGCGGCCTGGCACAGACCTCGCGCCAGTTTCTGCGCAGCGATGCCACCATCGACGGAGCCGGTCGCTACTGGATCTTCACCGCGCTGCTCGATGACTTCCAGGTGATCGACGACGCGGTCGGCCCGGACGAGGAGCCCTACAGCCGCCTGCCGCGGCTCACCTACATGCTCGACGCCCCGCTCGGCAAGTCGGGCTTCGGCGCACGCCTCGATGCGGAAGCCGTCTACTTCGACCGCGATACGGGGGTCACCGGCGCCCGCGTGGACCTCTACCCGCAGCTGGCCTGGAACGCGAATCCGCGCTGGGGCTTTTTCGAAGCCAGCGCAGGTTACCGCTATACGGCCTACGACCTCGATCTGAACGGCGAAGCGGGCGACAGCGCCCCGGACCGGGGAACGCCGATTTTCAGCCTGGACAGCGGCATCTACTTTGACCGCACGACATCTTCCGGCGCCATTCAGACCCTGGAGCCCAGGATTTACTACCTATATGTCCCCTTCGAGGCACAGGACGATCTGCCAGACTTCGACACGGGGGACCTGACCTTTGGCTACGCCCAGCTCTTTCATACCAACCGGTTCACGGGGGCGGACCGGCAGACGGACGCCAACCAGCTGACCCTGGCGGCCAGCACACGGACCTACCGCTCGGACACGGGTCGCGAATCGTGGAGCTTCAATTTCGGGCAAATTCTCTACTTCGAGCCCCCGGAAGTCACCCTTGACAAGACGACCCCGCTCAACCAGGACACCTCGCCATTCCTCGCCGAATTCAACTGGCATCCGCTGGACCGGACGAGCGCCCGCGTGGGCGTGGAATGGAGCTGGGAGGAGCGGGAACTCAACGTGGGCGTCGTGAGTCTCAGTCACCAGACCCGCAACGGCTCGGCACTCGGCTTTCGCTATCGCTTCCGGCGTGACCGGCTTGACCAGTTCGATGTGCGCTACCTGTGGCCGGTCAATGAAAACTGGCGTCTGTTCAGTCGCGTGAACTACTCGCTGGACGACAACGAGCTGCTCGAGGGCCTCGTCGGCGTGGAATACGACAGCTGCTGCTGGGCCGTGCGGGTTTCGGCACGGCGCTACCTCAGGGACCGCAATGGCGGGTCCCGGGATGCGCTGTTTGTCGAGCTGCGTCTGAAAGGCCTCGGCGCCTTTGGGCGACGCGAACCGAACATGTTTAACACGGCCGTTCCCTGAAGCCGGCTGCCGGCGCTCCAGAGCGCTTTAGAGGGCCACATCGGCTAGAATAGGAACCTTGCACGAACCACCGGTGCACGCACCCGCTGCTTGAGCGGCACCGCACCGGTCAGGAGAAGACCCAACACCATGAAGACCGTACGCACCGGTTGCCTGGCCGCCGCCCTGCTGCTGGCCGGCATCTCATTTCACCCCGCCCCTGTCCACGCCCAGGGCGTGCAAACGCTCGATTCGATCGTTGCTCTCGTTGAGGACGACGTCATTACCCGCAGCGAGCTGGACATCGCCATCGAGGGCATCGTTCAGCGGATTCGCCAGGGCGGGGGCAATCTGCCACCGCAGGATCTGCTCGAAAAGCAGGTGCTCGAGCGCCTGATCAGCCGCAAGCTCCAGGTCCAGCGCGCACTGCGCACGGGCATTCGTGTGAGCGACGCGGACATCGACCAGGCCATGATGAACCTGGCCCGCCAGAACGGCATCACCGTGGGACAGATGCGACAGGTCCTCGAAGGTGACGGCGAAAACTTCGCCGAATTCCGGCGCAGCGTCGGCGAGGAGATTCTCACCGAGCGTCTGCGCCAGCGCGTGGTCAGTTCCATGGACCCGGTCAGCGACACGGAGGTGGAAATCCTCATTGCCTCGGGCGATCTCGGCGGCGGTGAGTACGATATTTCTCACATTCAGATCAGTCTTCCCGAGGGCGCAACCCCGCCCCAGATTGCCGAAGCCGAAGCGCGCGTGGCGGAAATCCACCGGCAGCTCGTCGAAGAGGACCTGGAGTTCGCATCCGCCGCCATCAGCTTCTCCGAGAGCCAGGACGCGCTCGAGGGTGGCCGGCTCGGCTGGCGAGGACTTAACTCGCTGCCGCAGGAATTTTCCGATGCGATTCGCGACATGCCGCCCGGCCAGTTTACGGACCCGATCCGCAGCCCCGGCGGCTTCCACATCGTCCGGGTCAATGATTTCCGCGAAAACCAGCAGATCATGGCCGAGGAGTACCGCGCCAACCACCTGCTGATCGCCACGAATGAGCTGGTCGATGCGCAGGAAGCACGCGACATCGCGCAGGATCTGCGTGGCCAGATCGAGAACGGCGCCGATTTCGCCGAGATCGCCCGTGAGCATTCCGACGACCCGACCAGCGCGAACCTTGGCGGCGACCTGGGCTGGTTCGACCTGCGCCAGTTTGGCGAGCGCTTCGGCGCCATGGTCGAGGGGCTCGAGGACGGTGAGCTGAGCGAGCCGTTCCAGACCGAAGCCGGCTGGCACGTGATCCAGCGCGTCGGTTTCCGCGAGACGGACGTCACCGACGAAGCCATGGCCAACATGGCGCGCCAGACGATCATGCAGCGCCGCGCTACCTCTGAAATCGAGAGCTACATCCGCCAGATGCGCGAAGAAGCCTTCGTCGAGGTTCGGCTGCCGAGCTGAGCCCTGGCCGTGAGCGACGCGTCCCGGCCCCTGGTCCTGACCCCTGGCGAACCCGCCGGCATCGGTCCCGAGTGTGTGCTGCGTTACCGCCTGGCGCACCCGGACACACCGGTCGTCGCCGTTGCCGATCCCGACCTCCTCCGTGACACGGCCGCGCGCCTGTCGCTACCGGTCGACATCGTGCCGTGGGCGCCCGGTTCCACGGTCCCCACGGGAGCGCTGGGCTGTGATCCGGTTCGCCTGAAAACAGAGGCGAAGCCCGGTGTTCTCGATTCCGCCAACGCCGGCTATGTGCTGGAAACGCTGGAGACTGCAGTCGGACGGGTGCAGGACGGCAGCGCCTCAGCCCTGGTCACCGGCCCCGTCCACAAGGGCATCATCAACGAGGCGGGTATTCCTTTTACCGGCCACACGGAGTTCCTGGCAGCGCTGGCCGGGGTCGAGCGCGTGGTCATGATGCTCGCTGCTGGCGAGCTTCGCGTTGCCCTGGCCACCACTCACCTGCCGCTTTCGGCCGTACCCGAAGCGATCAATCATGACTGCGTGGCGGGTGCGCTCCATATCATGGTGAACGATCTGCGAGGGCGGTTCGGCTTGCGATCGCCGCGCATCCAGGTGCTGGGCCTGAACCCCCATGCCGGTGAGGGCGGGCACCTGGGCCACGAGGATGACGCGATCATCGCGCCGGCCATCGTCGCCGTGCAAAGTGAAGTGGATGCCCGGCTGGCCGGCCCCATACCCGCGGACACGGCATTCACGCCAACAGCGCTGGCGGGCTGCGATGCGGTCCTGGCCATGTACCATGATCAGGGGCTTCCGGTTCTCAAGCACGCGGGCTTTGGCCAGGCCGTGAACATCACGCTTGGCCTGCCGTTCCTTCGCACGTCCGTAGACCACGGAACGGCGCTGGACATCGCCGACCAGGGCATTGCCGACGCAACCAGCCTCGGCCATGCGGTAGCTCAGGCGCTGACGCTGACACAGGGCGCCAGCACTGACCCCTTAAGCACAAATCCGATGGACCAGGTGGGCGCAACCAGCCAAGGCGCGGCGTGAGCGGAGCCGACCACCATCGCCCGCGCAAACGCTTCGGTCAGAATTTCCTTGTCGACGACGCGGTGATCGCGCGCATCGTTGCCGCCATCGCACCACGGCCCAGCGAGCACATCATCGAGATTGGTCCGGGCCGCCAGGCCATCACGGGGCCGCTGATCGATTCCGGAGCGCGCGTCACGGTCGTAGAAATCGACCGGGATCTGGCCGAGCGGCTGCGCACCCTGCGTCCGGAGCTCGAAGTCGTTGAAGCCGATGCGCTCTCGGTCGACTTTGCCGCACTTGCTGGCGGCGCGCCCTACCGGCTGGTCGGCAACCTGCCCTACAACATTTCCACGCCGCTGCTGTTTCACCTCCTGGCCCAGGCTCCGCCTCCGCAGGACATGCACTTCATGCTTCAGAGGGAGGTCGTGCAACGTATGGTTGCCGGCGCCGGTGATCGCGCCCAGGGACGTCTTGGGCTGATGTGCCAGAATCGCGCGCGCCTCGAGTGGCTGTTCGACGTATCGCCCCAGGCCTTTGAACCCGCTCCGCGCGTGGACTCGGCCATCGTGCGGGTTCATCCCCGGCCAGCACCGTTGGTGCCCGAGGCGCTCGAGTCGACCTTCGACGAGGTGGTCCGGCTGGCCTTTGCCAAGCGGCGCAAAACCCTGCGCAACAGCCTGAAGGATCGACTGGATGCGCCCGCCATCGAAGCCGCCGGAGTTGACCCGTCCGCCCGACCGGAAACGCTCGGTTTCGACGCATTTCTCGCCCTCGCCCGGCAAGCCGCCTATGATGGTGAGGAGTCCAGGGGCAGCCCATGACCGAGCCAGCCGTCAAAATCGAACCCGTACCCCAGTACCTCGGCATGCACGAGGACCAGTATGCCTTCGCCTACACGATTCATATCACCAATGAGGGCGTGGAACCGATCACGCTGCAGAACCGCCACTGGATCATCACCCACGGCGATGGTCACCAGGAAGAAGTAGTGGGCGACGGTGTTGTCGGCGAAACGCCAGAGCTCCCGCCCGGCTCACGCTATACCTACACGAGCGGCGCCTTCCTGCCCACGCGCACCGGGTCCATGAAAGGCTCCTACGGCTTCACGGCGTCTGACGGCCGCACCTTCCGGGTCGAGATTCCTGAATTTGCCCTGCTCACGCCCGATTCCCTGCACTGAGCATCACCCGCATTTTACGTCGTGGCCACCTATCTGATCGGTGACATCCAGGGCTGTCTTGACCCGCTCCAGCGGCTTCTGGAACAGATCAACTTCGACCCGGCCACAGACCGACTCTGGCCCTGCGGCGACCTCGTCAACCGCGGCGGTCATTCCCTCGAGGTACTGCGCCTGCTGCATGGCCTGGGCGAGGCAGTCCAGCCCGTACTCGGCAATCACGACCTGCACCTGCTCGCTGAAGATGCCCGCCGTCGTAAGCACGGCTCACGCAACGCCGAGTTTGAGGCCATTCTGCAGGCGCCGGACCGGGAACTACTCATGGACTGGCTGGGCGCCCAGCCCCTGGCGAGCTGGTCGGAGGGATTTGGCCTGCTGCGTGTTCACGCGGGCGTCGTGCCGGCCTGGGACCGGGCCACGACCCTCGAGCGCGCCGAGGAGGTACAGGCCGTGCTGCATTCGGAGCGCCGACGCAAGTTTTTGCGCAAGATGTACGGCAACCGGCCCCGCCGCTGGCGGGAAGACCTTGGCGGCTGGCGACGGCTTCGGCTGATCACCAATATCCTCTGTCGCATCCGCTACTGCGACCCGGAAGGGCGAGTGCACCTGGCCAGCCTGCGCCCACACGGGAAAAAGAAAAAGGGCTTCAGACCCTGGTACAGGCAAAAGCATCGGGCAACACGGGATATCAGAATTGCCTACGGTCACTGGGCGGCCGCCGGCCTGCGTATTCGCAGGCGCACGATCGGAATGGATTCAGGCTGTGTCTGGGGCGGCGCGCTCAGCGCCTATCGGCTGGAAGACGACGCCCTGTTCCAGGAGCCAGGTCGGCGCTAGGTCGTACCCTTGGCGGCGTGCCGCATCCACTCGGAAACTTCGAAGGCGAGCTCATTGTCCTCGCCCGGCGGCACTTGCTCGGCGGTCACCAGGGTCCAGTCCGTCGGATCCCAGCTCGGAAACCAGGTGTCGCACTCCGGTTCAATGTCGATGGTGGTCAGAACCATGCGCGAAGCCAGGGGTAGCGCCTGTCGATACAGCTCGCCGCCACCGATGACCATTAGCTCCGTGCCCTCCGCCGCCTCAATGGCTTCCACCAGGGAGCCCACCACCTGCACGCCATCGGCCCGATAGGCCTTGTTGCGGGTGACCACCAGATTCTGACGTCCTGGCAGGGGGCGACCGACGGCTTCCCAGGTCTTGCGGCCCATGACGATGGGCTTGCCCAGGGTGGTGCGCTTGAAATGCTTCAGCTCGGCCGGCAAGTGCCAGGGCATGGCGCCCTGGTGTCCGATGCCGTTATTGCGGCCCATGGCGGCCACCAGCGTCAGGGTCTTGTTCAGCATCGGCCGCTGCAGTCGGCGGAAAAAAACAGTGTCACGGCCGCCACGTCAGACCGCGATCGGCGCCTTGATGGGCGGGTGGGCGCGGTAATCGATGAGCTCGAAATCCTCAAAGCGAAAGTCCCAGAGGCTCCGTACGTCCGGGTTCAGGCGCATCACCGGCCGGGGATAGGGCTCCCGGGACAGCTGCGTTCGCACCTGGTCCATGTGGTTGCGGTAGATGTGCGCGTCACCCAGCGTATGGACAAAATCGCCCGGCTTAAGATCGAGCACCTGGGCCATCATCATCGTCAGCAGCGCATAGGACGCAATGTTAAAGGGCACACCCAGGAAGACGTCAGCGCTGCGCTGGTAGAGCTGACAGCTCAGCTTACCGTCACCGACCCAAAACTGGAACAGGGTGTGACAGGGCGGCAGGGCCTGGCGACCGGCGGTGGCATTGTCGCGCGGGCTCAGCGCCTCGTCGGGCAGGACGGCCGGGTTCCACGCGGACACGATATGCCGGCGCGAATCGGGGCGCGTGCGGAGCCGTTCGAGCACCTCGGAAAGCTGGTCAATTGAGCGGCCATCCGGCGCCGGCCAGCTGCGCCACTGGGCGCCATAAACCGGCCCAAGCTCACCGTCGTCATCGGCCCACTCGTCCCAGATCGTAACTCCGTTCTCGTTCAGGTAACCGATGTTCGTGTCCCCACGCAGGAACCACAGCAGTTCATGAATGATCGAGCGAAGGTGCAGCGTCTTGGTGGTGACCAGCGGAAAACGATGGTGCAGCGGGAAGCGCATCTGGTAGCCGAACACGCTGCGCGTGCCGGTGCCCGTGCGGTCGCCCTTTTCAATGCCGTGGTCAAGAATGTGCTGGAGCAGGTCCAGGTAGGTTTGCATCAGTTCGCCTCCGCGGCCGGCTGAATGCCGCGCCGCTGCGCCATAAACATGAAGAGCAGGCCAAGGGCCACCATGGGGAGCGAGAGTAGCATGCCCATGGTGAGCCACTCGCCGACCAGGTAGCCAAGGTGGGCATCCGGTTCCCGGAAAAACTCGACGATAAAGCGGAAGCTGCCGTAGCCGACGAGAAACAGACCGGAAACCATGCCCAGGGGGCGGGGCCTGGCAGAGTAGACCATCAGAATCACGAACAAAAGCAAGCCTTCAAGGGCAGCGTGGTACAGCTGGCTCGGGTGTCGGGCGAAGGCGTCCAGCGCGCCACTGCGCCAGGCCGCTTCCAGGGCAGACCGGGTGGCCTCGGGCACGGCACTTGCTGGCAGTGAAGCCGGAAAAATCATGGCCCAGGGGACGTCGCTCAGGCGCCCCCACAGCTCCCCGCCGATGAAATTGCCCAGGCGGCCGCAGGCCAGGCCAATGGGCACGATGGGCGCTACAAAATCAGCGACACGCCAGAAGCCTTTACCGGTCTTGCGACCGAACCAGGCCATGCCGGCAATGACACCGAGCAGCCCCCCATGAAAAGACATACCGCCGTCCCAGACCCGGAACAGGGTCAGGGGATCAGCCAGCACCGCATCGAAGCTGTAAAAAAGGATATAGCCGAGCCGACCACCCACGATGACCCCCAGCATGCCGTAGAACAGAACGTCGCTGACCTGCTCCGAAGTCCAGCCGAGCCAGGGCTGGCGACGAACCCGCTGGTTGCCGATAAACCAGAAGAGAAAAAAGGCCGCCAGGTAGGTCACGCCATACCAGTGCACGTCCAGGGGACCGAGCGATACGGCAATCGGATCGATCTGGACCAGCCAGGGTCGATCGCTCACGGGGCCAGGGTCTGCGGGCTGGAATTTTGGGGCATGGGCGTGTTCAGACCCCGGGAACGGGTACAATCAGCGTGGTCGGCAGAATAGGACAACGCCCAGCGGCCCGCAAGCCGCTTTGAAGCGCACCCGACGGCCCCGAGAAGCGCAGCGCGCGCCAGGGGCAATTCGCCCGAGCAGGGGGACCCGAACGTGGTCGAACTCGCCCTACCCAACATGCATGCCCTCGCCGTGATGGCCCTGATCGTCGTCGCGCTGGTGCTGTTTTCGCGGGAACGCATTCCCCTGGAAACCACTAGCCTGGTGGTACTGGTCCTGCTGACGGTCGGATTCACGCTGTTCCCCTACGAGGCCGAGGGTCAGCGCGTGGTGGCCAGCGACTTTTTCCTCGGCTTTGGAAACCGGGCGCTGATCGCCGTGTGCGCCCTTATGATCGTCGGCCAGGGGCTGGTCGCCACCGGCGCCCTGGAACCGGTCGGCCGCTTCCTGGCGCGCATGTGGAAATGGGGGCCCGTGTTCTGCCTGCTCCTGACGTTGTTGATCACCGCGACGCTGAGCGCCTTCATCAACAACACGCCGATCGTGGTGATGATGCTGCCGATCCTCGTGGGTGTTGCCCTGCGCACCAACTCGTCGCCGGCCACCACGCTTATTCCCATGGGCTTCGCGAGCATTCTGGGCGGTATGGCGACCACCATCGGTACCTCGACCAACCTGCTGGTGGTCAATGTCGCGGCGGACCTCGGCATGGACCGCTTCAATATGTTCGACTTCGCGGGTCCGGTGCTTATTGGCGGCACGCTGGCGATTCTCTACCTGTGGCTGGTCGTGCCACGATTGCTGCCGAACCGTGAGATGCCCATGAGCCAGGGTGTTTCCCGGGTGTATACGGCGCAGATCCGGCTCGACGACAACAGCCCGGTCCTTGGTGGAACGCTCTCCGAAGCCATCACACGCAGCGGCGAGAAGATGAAGGTGGAGACCATTGAGCGGGGCCAGGGTGTCTTCATCAACCCGCTGCCCGATGTGCGGCTGCGCGCCGGTGACCGCATCACCACCAGTGACACCCAGGACAGCCTGCGGGAATATGCACGCCTGCTGGGTGGCACGCTGTTCAGCGGCGACCAGGAGGTGGACGCAGCCCATCCCCTGCGCGCCGGTGGAGCGCTGATTGCCGAGCTGGCCATTACCCCGGCCTCGCGCCTTAAGGGTGTGGCCATCGGCGAAGCGCAGCTGCTGTCGCGCCATGGCGTGCGTCTGCTTGCCTTCAACCGCTTCGACGAGCGCGGTGACCGCGAAACCGGCGGCGTCGAGGATGTGGTCCTGCGTCCCGGTGACGTGTTGCTGGTCCAGGCCACGCCGGACCGGCTTGCGGAGCTCAAGCGAGGGAACGATTTCCTGGTCCTCGACGGCAGCGTCAACCTGCCGCACACGCGCAAGGCGCCGATTGCGCTGGCGACGATTATCGCCGTCGTGGCCCTGGCCGCGGCGCGCATCATGCCGATCGAAATCAGCGCCCTGCTCGGCTGCCTGGTCCTGTTGGTCACTGGCTGCCTGACCTGGAAATCGGCCATGAATGCGCTCAGCACCCAGGTCATCTTCATTATTGTTTCTTCCCTGGCCATGGGCGCCGCGCTGCTAAAGACGGGCGGTGCCGATTACCTGGCCAACGTGTTCGTGGCGATCACCTTTGGCGCACCGGCGGCCGTTGTCCTCATGGCGCTCATGGCCATGATGGGCGTGTTGACCAATGTGGTCTCCAATAACGCAGCCGCCGTTATCGGCACGCCGATTGCCATCGGGATCGCCCAGCGGCTCGGCCTGCCCCTGGAGCCGTTCGTGCTGGCCGTCCTGTTCGGCGCCAACCTGAGCTTCGTGACCCCCATGGCCTACCAGACCAACCTGCTCATCATGAACGCCGCGGGCTATAAGTTCGGCGATTTCGTGCGGGTAGGTCTGCCCCTGGCCATCATGCTCTGGCTGGCGCTCAGCGGTGTTCTGATCTGGGCCTACGACCTCTGAAGCGACACCCTGTCTTTCGCCTCGTGGCAGGGGGATGGGCAAGGCGAGCATCGGCGGGTATATTGAGGCGTTGGGGCCAGGTTTGGGCTGGCCTGGACAATAACGACGTTCACCCCCCCGCTGAGTCAGCGCAGACGGTGTCCGACCCGGGCCCATGCAAGCCCCGAAACCAGACAGTAGCGAGCCTCTATTACGTGAGTTTAAGAACCCAGCAGCCCGTCGACACTGCCACGCCCTTCATGGAAGACACCGACAGGCCGCTTATCGGCCCCGACGAGCCGCCCCCCTTTGAAGTGGTCAATCGCGCAGGACGCGCGCCGTTTCTCCTGGTCTGCGACCATGCCAGTCCCGTCATTCCCCGGGCCCTGAAGCAGCTGGGGGTCGCTGACTGGGTGTTGGAGCGCCACGTCGCCTGCGACATCGGCGCCCGCGCCGCCACGCTGGCCCTGAGCGAGCGCTTCGACGCTCCGGCCGTGCTGGCCAACTACTCGCGGCTGGTGGTCGATCTCAACCGTAAGCTGCACGATGCCTCCGCCTTCATAAAGGTTAGCGACGGTATCGCCATTCCAGGCAACATTGAGCTGACGGAACGTGAGCGACAGGCGCGCATCAAGACATTTTTTGATCCGTATCACGATGCCGTGGACGCCGAGCTGCGTCGCTTCAAGGAACGCGGCCAAGTGCCGGGGCTTGTATCCATCCACACCTGCACGCCGGTCTTTAACCGCGTGGTCCGGCGCTGGCACGTGGGCGTCATGTGGGACAAGGACCCGCGCATTGCGAAGCCGCTCCTTGAGCGACTCGCCGCCATGCCGGATATTTGCCCCGGGGACAACGAGCCCTACTCCGGTACTCACCCCAACGACTTCACCGTCGACCACCACGCTGAGCAGAATGGGTTGCCCTGCGTGGGGATCGAGCTTCGCCAGGACCTCGTGGACAGCGCTGATGGCGCCATTCACTGGGCAGGGATACTGGGCGATGCGCTGGAGCCCGTGCTGGCCAACCCCACGCTTTACACGCGACGGGGCGAGTAAAAGGTGCGGCGAGTGTGAAGGCCGCGTCACGGTAGTTTGACCGTTTTTCGACTTAACTATAGAGTGCAGTGTCCCTCAACCCCCCAACCCGTCAAAAATAATTGAGATCAAACATGAGTAAAGTGCGATTGCAGAAGGCCCTGCCGGGCTTCGCCGTTCTGACGGCGGCTGTGCTGGCAGGCCTGTCGGGCGTGGCTGGCGCCGCGACGACCCAGGAGCTGATCGACGCCGGTGAGGCGCGCGCAGCGGCCGCCCAGGCCGACCAGCGGCGTATCGAACAGGTCGCGGACCAGATCGACCAGCTGACCGCCGACTACGAGACCGAAGCAAAGGTCGTTGACGGCCTGGTGGTTTATAACAGCCTGCTTCAGCGTCAGATCGACAACCAGGAAGCCGAGATGGCGGCCATTGCCGATTCCATCCAGAACGTCGAGCTGATCGAACGCCAGATCACCCCGCTCATGACCCGTATGCTCGACTCGCTCGAGACCTTCGTCGAACTCGACACGCCGTTTTTGCTGGACGAGCGCCGCGACCGCATCGTGCGCCTGCGCACCATGATGGACCGCTCGGATGTCTCTCCGTCAGAAAAGCTGCGCCAGATTCTCGAGGCCTACTCCATTGAAAACGACTACGGGCGGACCATCGAGGCCTATAAGGGCTCGCTGGAAGTGGACGGCCGGGCCCTGGAAGTCGATTTCCTGCGCATCGGCCGCGTATCACTGACCTACCAAAGTGTTGGTGGCGGTGTGACCGGCGCCTGGGACAGCACAGCCGGTGACTACGTCCAGCTGCCGCCGGAAGTCTATAAGACCCAGGTGGCCGAAGGCCTGCGGGTTGCCCGCAAGCAGATCGCGCCGGACCTCATCATCGCCCCGGTCGCCGCACCGACGGGGGTGTCCCAATGAGCCGCTTCAGCCAGGCGCTACGCGGTGGCCTGATCGCCGCCGCAGCGACCGCCCTGACCTTCGGGTTCAGCGCCACGGCCACGGCCGCAGAGCCCGTGAACCTCGACGAGTTGCTGGAGCAGGTCAGCCAGGGCCGCGCCCGGGATGCCCAGGAGGCGCAGCAGCGACTCCAGGACTTCCGCAACGATCGCGCCAATCAGCAAAATCTGCTGAACGAAATGCGGGCCGAAAAAACCCGCCAGGAGCAGCTCTCCGCACAGCTCGAAGCCCGCTTCGACCAGAACGACATCGAGCTGATCGAGCTGGAAGCGCAGCTCAATGAAGCCCTGGGCGACCTGAAGGAGCTCTTCGGCGTGCTGCAGCAGGCCGCCGGCGACGGCATCGGCCAGATGAGCACCTCCATTACCCAGGCCCAGTTTCCGGACCGCCTTGAGTGGATGACCGGCTTCGCCGCCAAGATGGGGCAGACCAACCGCATGGCGTCCCTGGAAGAGATCGAGCGACTGTGGTTTGAACTGCAGCGGGAAATGACAGAAACCGGCAAGGTCGCGTCTTTCCCCACTACTGTCGTGAACAGCGAAGGTGAGGAAGTCCAGCAGAACGTGGTTCGCGTGGGCGCTTTCAACCTGGTGTCCGACGGCAAGTACCTGGAGTTTGTGCCGGAGACCGGACGGGTCGTTGAACTGCAGCGCCAGCCGCAGTCTCGCTACGTCAGCCGTATCGGTGACCTGGAAGGCTCAGGTTCCGGCCTGCACCCGCTGGGCCTGGATCCCACCCGCGGACAGCTGCTTGGCCTGCTCGTGGAGTCCCCGAGTCTGGGCGAGCGCATCGCCCAGGGTAAAGAGGTGGGCTACGTGATCATCGCCCTGGGCATTATCGGCGTCATCATCGCCCTCTGGCGCCTGGTGGTGCTGGCTGGCATGGGCGCCAAGGTCAACGCCCAGATCAAGAACCCGACGTCACCCGGCAACAACCCGCTGGGTCGTGTGTTCAAGGTTTACGCGGACAACAAGAACGACGATGTTGAGGCCCTGGAGCTTCGGCTTGGCGAGGCCATTCTTCGCGAAACACCGAAGTTCAACGCCTGGCTGCCGATGCTGAAGATCATCTCCGTCGTGGCGCCGCTGCTGGGCCTGCTCGGAACGGTGACCGGCATGATCGTGACCTTCCAGGCAATCACGCTCTTCGGCGCCGGCGATCCGAAGCTGATGGCGGGGGGTATCTCGCAGGCGCTGGTGACCACCGTGCTGGGCCTGGTCGTGGCCATCCCGACCGTGTTCCTGCACACGATCGTAGCCAGCCGGGCGCGCCGCCTGACCCAGATCCTGCAAGAGGAAGCCGCCGGCATCCTTGCGGAGCAGGCCGAGACCCAGCTGAGCAAGGGCTGAGGCTGACCGATGGATACGGTCTACTACTACCTGCCCTTCCTGGAGACGATTCGGGACTTCATGGAGCTCGGCGGTGTGGTGCTCTACCTGATCGGGGGCCTGACCCTGTTCATGTGGATCCTCATTGTCGAGCGCCTGGTCTACCTGCGCAGCGGCCACAAGCGAATGGTCGCCGCCACCCAGGAAATCTGGGGCGCGCGGGAAGATCACCGGTCCTGGAACGCCCACCAGGTTCGCTCGCGGCTCATCTCCGTGGTGTGCCGCAAGCTGGAAAAGAACCTGTCACTCATTCAGACGTGCGTCGCGCTTTGTCCGCTGCTGGGCCTGTTCGGCACCGTGTTCGGCATGATCATCGTGTTCGAGGTCATGTCCGTATCCGGTTCCGGCAACCCGCGGTCCATGGCGTCCGGTGTTTCCATGGCGACCATTCCGACCATGGCCGGCATGGTGGCCGCCCTGTCGGGTATTGCCATGAGCACCTACCTGCAGCGCCGCGCCGAGCGCGAACGCGAACTCCTGAGTGACAACCTGGTCATAAGACACAGCTAAGGCCGCTCACCCGGCGCCGTGGCGTCGGGTTGGAGAAGGCCGGAGAAACCGCCCATGAAGCAGTTTTACCAGCAAGCCCAACAGGAAGAAGAGTCGGAGATCAACATCACGCCCATGCTGGACGTGGTCTTCATCATGCTCATCTTCTTCATCGTGACCGCGACCTTCATCAAGGAGGCCGGCATCGAGGTGAACCGCCCCGACGCCCAAACCGCAGTCATGCAGGAAAAGGCGAACATCCTGATCGCCATCGGCCCCAATAACGACATCTGGATCGACCGCCGCCAGGTGGATATCCGTTCCGTGCGTCCGAACATCGAGCGCCTGCATGCGGAGAACCCCCAGGGCTCCGTGGTCATCCAGGCCGACAAGGAATCCAAGACGGAAACGCTCATCGAGGTCATGGACGCGTCGCGCCAGGCTGGGGTGTTCAACGTGTCCATCGCTGCCAACGAAGAGTAGGAGGCCACCATGACCGCCACTGTCCATGAGGTCTTCACCGCCCGCGAAGGCGGCAGTGTGGTTCGTCTGGCCATCGGCCTGGTAATCGGTCTGATCGTGACGCTGACCCTCTTCTGGTTCATGCAGTACATGATCGAGTCGGCCGATCGCACCCTCGATGACGAAGACCGGGGCTCCCTGGTCGATTTTGTTCGCGTGGAACGCGATGAGACCGTCCGCCGCGAGGACCGTAAGCCGGAGAAGCCACCGGAGCCGGATACGCCGCCGCCGCAGCCGCCGACACCGCAGCTGGACAACCTGGATCCGAGTGCCGAGAAGATCG
Organism: Pseudomonadota bacterium; assembly: GCA_038749855.1. Lineage (GTDB taxonomy): Bacteria > Pseudomonadota > Gammaproteobacteria > Xanthomonadales > SZUA-36 > Marinihelvus. The sequence continues at coordinate 181 of JBCDHO010000003.1, read as the reverse complement.
CCATTCAGGCCGCCCCGGTGCAGACCAACATCGATATGACCGGCGGCTTCAGCCTCGGCGTCGGTGAGGGCGATTACCTGCCCATCGTGAAGGTGCAGCCCATCTACCCGCAACGCGCCCTGTCGCGCGGCATCCAGGGGCACTGCACGGTGGTGTACACGGTGACCCGCCAGGGCACGGT
>JBCDHO010000002.1:0-30894 GCA_038749855.1 Pseudomonadota bacterium | reverse complement strand
CGGCATCGGTCGCAGCAGCGCGCTCGACAAAATCATCGATGGCGCCAGGACTGATAAGGGGAAGGTCGCAGGAGATGACGAGCGCGGGGAGTTCCTTCAGGTCAGCAGCGGGGCGGTCGCCGTAGGCGGCTTCAATCGCTCGATACGCTGCCCAGCCGTTACTCAGCAGCTTGCCCTCCTGGGGAACCAGCACCACGTCCGGAACGCCGCCCAGCACCTCACCGAGGGCAGCTTCAGGGCCGACGACGAAACACCCGGCGATGTGACGTGAGGCCGCCAGCGCGTCCACCACGTGTCGCACCAGCGGACGACCCTCGATATCGAGAAACGCTTTGTTGCGGCCGTCAATGAGCCGACGCGGGTTGGTGTGGGTACCAGAAAGCACTATGGCCGGTATCGGCCCTCCGTAGCCGGCCGTGAGACGCTTCTGGAAGTAAGCGGCCGGTGAACGGTCTGCGACCGTAGAATCGAGCTGCTTGGTAATGGTTTCGCTCCTTTCCGGACCGGCGCACGGCTACAGGGACCAGTGTATGCGGTCTCACGTGCCGGGCGCGACCCTGGTGGACTGTCTGACCTGAGCGGGGTGATTAAAGGTATTTTTTATGAATTTTATTCGGTTAATCGCAAATTGAAGACGCCGTGAATTCGGGGGAATTTCATCAATTCAGAAGCTTGTCATTTTCTGGTGAAGTGAGAGCTTACGATTTGTGGATAACTTCCTCTCACAGCCCTTTGACACGAAAACGTCACAGAGGTAACTTGAGTTCCCCGTTACACGAAACCCACCAACCGCGAGGTTGGCATCGCTGGAAGGGACAGGACGTCGCAAGACGGCTTGGATGGGAGACCGCAAGGTTGCCCTGATCGGAAAGCGAAGAGCGTCGGGTCGTCGCGAGGAGCCGAAAGGCGAATCGTAAAGACCAGACGAGGCGCCGGAAGGGAGCGGCAGGTCGAAAGACCGGCCAGGACCAGACGGCGGCGCATCAGGAGGACCGACCCGTCTGAATGGTGTCAGGGTGGAAGAAAACGGCCAGTGGTCCGGTGGTACGGACCCTGTCACCCCGACCGGGGTTCTGCATAGCCGGTCGTACCACAAGGGGTGACTCGAAGGAGAGTCGCGGTCTCCGGAGATAGACGCGCAAGCGTCGAGAAAGAACGGCGAGGGAAAGGCTCGCGCTTGTTAACCGAGGCAGAACATCGCGGTGTCAGGCAAAGTTGGAAAGGCCTTCGGTGGCTCTGCAGTCCACCAAAAGCGGAGTTCCAATCTTTCATCGGCCGGGAGAGTGAAAGCTCTCCCGGCTTTTTATTGGGCGCTTGATTTTTTTGTGGCATTTTCCGCTTTACGCCTGACGCCATCGGGCTATTGGAGCCGCTTCGCACCCACGATCCAACAAGAATTTGTCGATTCCTTGACGCATTTCCATTGCACGCCCTCGTTATAATTGATGTAACGCAGAACGAAGCCCGCCCATGGCGTCCAGCAAGCCCGACCAACCCCGAAAAGAACGCGAGCACGAGCAAGACCCGTCCGCGGTGCCACCGGTACCGGCACGCGCCACCGGCGAGGGACTCATTCGCATTCGCGGCCTGACCTTTCGTCGCGGCAAGCGCGTCATTCTTGACGGCGTGGACATGGACATTCCGCGTGGCTCGGTGGTCGCGATTATGGGGCCCAGCGGCGTGGGCAAGACCACGATCCTTAAACTGATTGCGGGACAGCTGCAACCGGACGCGGGTAGCGTCCAGATCAATGGCCAGGACCTGGCGCACCTGGGCCACCGTGGGCTGTACGCGCTGCGTGAGGACATGGGCTTTCTACTACAGAACGGCGCCCTGTTCACGGACCTGACCGTGTTTGAGAATGTCGCCGCACCGCTGCGCGCCCACCGCAAACTCCCAGAAGCTGAGATTGCCGCGCGGGTCTCGGACCGCCTCGATGCCGTCGGCCTGGGCGGCACGGAAACGCTCATGCCGGATGCCCTGTCCGGTGGCATGGCGCGCCGGGTGGCCCTGGCGCGCGCAGTCGTTCTGGACCCGTCCATCGTGATGTTTGACGAACCCATGGCCGGACTTGACCCCATCGCCGTCAGCACCATCAACACATTGATTAGGGAAACGAACGACCGACTCGGCCTGACAAGCATCGTCGTCACCCATGACGTTGAGCAGATGATCCGGCTCGTCGACCACTGTTTTATTCTCGCCGACGGCCGCATCGCCGGCGAAGGGCCGCCCGCGGCGCTGGTGGACAGTGAGAATCCGTCCGTAGCTCAGTTCATGAATGGCAAGGTCGACGGACCGATTCCCTTCCATTACGACCAGGCCAGCGGCGCCGCACGCTGAACCGCCCATGAGCGACATCACTCAGACCCCGCTGCACCGCTGGGTGCTTGCACCGCTGACCGAGGTGGGGCGCTGCGGCCTGTTCCTGCTGCGCATGCTGCGGGGCCTACGACCGGGTGGCGACCTCGTCAGCAACGTCCTTCAGCAGACCTTCCTGATCGGCGGCCGTTCGCTGGTCATTATCATGATCTGCGGATTCTTCGTTGGCATGGTCCTGGCACTTCAGTCCATCAATGCCCTGCAGCAGTTCGGTGCTGCCGATCAGGTCAGCCTGCTCGTGGGCAAATCCCTGTTCCGGGAATTGGGTCCTGTACTGACCGCGCTGCTGTTTGCCGGACGCGCCGGGACGGCGATCGCCGCGGAGATCGGGCTCATGAAGGCCACCAGCCAGCTTGATGCCATGGAACTGATGGCCATCGACCCGGTCCAGCGAATCGCCCTGCCCCGTTTTCTTGCAGGGCTGATGTCCGTGCCCCTGCTCACCGCCATGTTCAACGCCATGGCCATCCTCGGCGCAGTGGTCTACAGCATCGGTGTCATGGGCCTGGATTCGGGCGTCTTTTGGACCAAGCTGCAAACCGGCGTCTATTTCGGGGAGGACTTCCTGGGCGGCGTCTGGAAGAGCGTCGTTTTCGGCGCCATTGTTAGCCTGGTGGCGGTCTGGTACGGGTTCAGCGCACGCGCAACAGGGGCCGGGGTTGGTGCTGCCACCACCAACACGGTGGTCGTGAGCTCCGTGCTGGTGCTGGTCTTCGATTTCATAATGACTTCATTCCTGACTTGAGAGCCTGGGAGCCCGGCTAAGGTGACATCATGAGAGCCAATTATTCTGTCGAACTTGCCTCCGGCGCTTTCCTGGCCCTTGGCCTGGGTGCGTTGCTGTGGCTGACGACCCACGCAACCGACTTCGGCAGTACGGTGGGCGACGAGACCTATACGATTTCTGCACGTTTCACGAATATCGGCGACCTCAGACCGCGCTCTCCAGTAAAGATCGGGGGCGTGGCCGTGGGGCTCGTCGACGATATCCGCCTCGACCCGGTGACCTTCGAGGCCATCGTTGACCTTCGCATTGACCAGCGGTTCAACGAAATCCCCTTCGATACGAGCGCCTCCATTCTGACCAGCGGGGTTCTCGGAGACCGCTACGTCGGCCTTGAACCCGGCGGATCCTTCGAATACCTGGCCGAGGGCGACGAGCTGATCGTGACGCAGTCCGCTGTCGTGCTCGAGCAGCTCATCAGTAAATACCTCTTCAATACCGGTGAAGGCGAAGGAGACGAAGAATGATCCAGACGCAGAACCTTTGGAAAGCGGTCACCCGCCTGGCCCTTACCCTGGTTGTTTCTCTGGCCCTGGCTGCGGGCCTCGCCGCCGCAGCCATTGCGCAGGACGAAACACCACCCGACGAGCTGGTACGGAATGTGGCGGGCACTTTGCTCGACGACCTCAACGCCAATACGGACGTCTACCAGGCGGACCCGACACAGGTGGAAGCACTGGTCCGCCGGGTGCTCATGCCCGCACTGGACGTGGAGTATTCGGCACGCCTGATCCTGGGCCGTGCTGGTCGGGGCGCCACGCCGGAACAGATTGCCGCGTTCGCCGACACGGTCAGCAACGTGCTGATCGAACGCTATGCCTCCGGCATGCTGGAATACGGCAACCGCGAACAGCTCGAGGTACTGCCGTTGCGGGGGGACCTGAACGAGCGTGCTACGCGCGTTCGAACCCGCGTGCGCATGCTCAACGGCAACCAGTTGCCCGTGGACTACGTGTTCCGGCGGACCGACGAGGGCTGGAAGGCGTTTGACGTGGTCGTCGAGGGCATCTCCTACGTGACAACCTACCGCAACCAGATTCAGCCCCAGGTGCTCGAATCGGGCATCGATGCGGTCACCGAACGGCTGGCCCGCGGTGAACTCGAGCTGAGCGAATGATGACGTCCCTGCGCAGCCCCTGGCTTCGGCTTCCCCTGCTGGTGGCCACCCTGTTCCTGACCGCCTGTGCGGGCACGCAAAGCCGCAATACGGACCCGGTGAACGATCCCTGGGAGGGGTACAACCGGAAAATGCACGCCTTCAACATGGGGCTCGACAAGTACGTCGCGCGACCGCTTGCCGTCGGCTACGACCGGATAACGCCGGACCCGATCCAGCGGGGGATCGGCAACTTTTTCCGCAACCTCAATTACCCGGTGACCGGACTGAACCAGCTGCTCCAGGGCAAGTTCGACGAGTTCGGAGAAAGCACGGAGCGCTTCCTGGCCAACACCATCTTCGGGCTGCTGGGCTTTATCGACATCGCCTCCATGGGCAATGTGCCCCAGCACGATGAAGACTTCGGGCAGACCCTGGCCGTTTGGGGCTGGGAGGACAGTCGCTACTTTGTCCTTCCCGTGTTGGGCCCTCGCACGGTCCGTGACACGCTGGGGCGCAGCTTTTACGGGTTTTTCCATCCCATTTCCTACGCGGCACGGGAAGAAGGGATCTACTGGCCCATCGCCGCCGACCTGCTCCAGGTTCGCGCTGCCCTGCTGCCCCAGGACCAAGCCATGTTGGAGTCCTACGACCCCTACGTCTTTGTTCGTGACGCCTGGCTGCAGCGCCGCGAGTTCCTGATTTATGATGGGGACCCACCGGAACTCGATTACGATGCCTTCCTGGAGGAATTAGAAGAATGAAGCCCGCCAGCACACTGACCCTCGCGTTGGCCGTGCTGTCCCTGCTGCTCTTCACCGCCTGCTCCGAGGCGCCGGAAGACGACGGTCCGGCGCCCGTCACCTATGTCCATTCCATGGACGGCGCACCCAAATCGCTCGACCCTGCCCGCGCATCCTCGATCTACGGCAAAACCCTGGTCCTTAACCTGTACGACACGCTGTACCGCTACCGCTACCTCGCCCGCCCCTACGCGCTGGCACCCAACCTCGCCGCGGCGCTTCCGGAATTTTCTGAGGACGGGCTGACCTTGACCATTCGGCTCAAGGAGGGGGTGCGTTTCGTCGATGACCCGGCCTTCCCCGACGGTGTGGGTCGGGAAGTGGTCGCCTCAGACGTTGTCTATTCGCTACTCAGACACTTTGATCCAGAAACCCAGTCGCAGGGCGCCTGGCTCTGGCGGGAACGCATCGAGGGGCTCGAGGAATGGAAAGCAGCTGGTGCGGATTACGACGCCCCGCCCCCGGGCTTGCGCGCTCTCGACGAGCACACGCTGCAGCTTCGACTGACGCAGCCCTATCCCCAGATCGTTTACACGCTGACCCAGGGCTACGCCGCGGTACTGCCCCGGGAGGCGGTGGCGTACCACGGCGAAGGGCTCGGTACCCACGCGGTCGGTTCCGGGCCTTTCCGCCTGATCAGTGTCGACCGCACACGCGCCGTGCTCGAACGCAACAGCGCCTTCCGCCAGGAGCCCGTATCCCTGGCAGCAGAAGGCTTTGACCCTGCCTTCGACGAAGGCCTCGGGCTGGAACGTATCGAGGGGCGTGCACCGCCGTTCCTGGACAGGCTTGAAGTTGAATTCATCAGGGAAGACGCGGCGCGTTGGAACGCCTTCTTCGCGGGCGAAACCGAGTTCCTCAAGCTGCCGGTCGCCCAGTTTGACCGGGTGCTGGAATCCCGCGACCCGGTGCGCCTGCAACCGAACATGGCCGAACGATTTCACGTCCAGGCCGCGCCGGAGGCAGGCTTCGTGTACACCAGTTTCAATATGGATGACCCCGCCATCGGAGACCATCCCGATCCGGACCAGGACGAGCGCAATCGCGCGCTGCGCTGCGCCATCGTCAAGGCCTTCGACTGGCCAACCCGCAACCAGCAGTTTTCCGGTGGCCTGGGTCGGGTATTCCCCGGTGTCATTCCACCGGTCGTGCCCGAATTTAATCCGGACCTCGACCCAACCTCCATTACGCATGACCTTGAGGGTGCGCAGGCCCTGCTTACAGAGTACGGATGGAACGCCGAAAACCTACCGGTCCTCAAGTGGGGCTTTCCATCAAGCGTGACCGATCGGCAGCTGTTCGAGCTGTTTCGCGGCTACATGGTCACGCTGGGTTTTCCGGCCGAGAAAGTGCAGCCGCTGGTCTACGCCAGCTTTGGCGACTTCCTCCGCGCATTTACAAACCGCGAAGTGATGCTGGTCACGACGGGCTGGACCCTGGACTATCCCGATGCGGAGAACACGCTGCAGCTGTTCTATGGCCGCAACGCCAGCCCTGGCGCAAACAACGGCAATTTCGATGACGAGGAATTCAATCGCCTCTACCGGGAGGCAGCCGTCCTTGAACCTTCACCGGAGCGCACAGCCCTATTCCAGGCCATGAATCAGCGCGTGCTGGATGAATGTGCGGCGATCTCCGGCCTGAACCGGCGCCTGCTGCTGCTCTGGAGCCGGGAGCTGGCCATGCAACCGGACCGAGCCTTTGTCGGCGGCTATTTCTTCCGCTTCATTGACCGTCTGACGCCCGAGGTGCCATGAGCCTGGCGGGTTATCTGCTGCGGCGCCTGGTGCACGGCGCGGCGCTGATGCTGGGTGTCGCACTGCTGAGTTTTACGCTCATGGTGCAGTTCGGTCCGGACCAGACCTTCGAATTGCTCGGCAAAAACCCCACGACCGAGGACATCGAAACGGTGCGCGAGAACCTCGGCTACGATCGCCCATTCCTGATGCGCTTCGGCGACTGGCTCAGCCACACGCTGCGCGGTGACTTCGGCGTCTCGGCCGCCAACGGCGAACCCGTCGGCCCCTTGCTGGGGCGGGCCTTTCCCATCACGCTGGCGCTGGTCCTTCCAGGCTTTCTGATCGGTAACGTTTTGGGGCTGCTGCTGGGCATGCTGGCAGCCTGGCACCGCGGAGGCGCCTGGGACCGGCTTGTGCTCGGCGGCTCGGTGGCCGGTCTCAGCCTGAGCTTCCTGGTCATCATCATCGTGCTGCAGCTCCTGCTGTGCACACCCTACGGGCTCAACCTGTTTCCAACCCGGGGTTGGCGCGTGGACGGCCTGGGCAGCTATTTTTACTACGTCACCGTACCGACGCTTGCCCTGATCACGGTGAGCCTCGGCTACAACACGCGCTTCTACCGCGCTGTGATCCTTGAAGAGCTCGGGCGTGAGCACATTCGAACGGCGCGCGCCTTCGGTGCAGGCGGGGGCGAGCTGCTGTTCACCCACGCGCTGCGCAACGCTGCCGTGCCCGTCCTCACCCGCCTGCTGTACTCCATACCCCTGGTGCTGGTCTCCGGCAGCCTGCTCATCGAGACCTATTTCGGCATCCCCGGCGTCGGCAAGATCGCCTTCGATGCGATCACCAGCGGTGACCAGGCAGTTCTGCTGGCCATCGTTGTGCTCACTGCAGCTCTGTTTGTTGCGGTCCAGCTGCTGGCGGACGCCGGCAGCCGGCTCGCTGATCCACGGCTGGGGTCTTCATGAGGTCTGACGCGGTGCAGCAGCTCTGGCGATCCCGGGGCTGGCGTTTCGGCCTCGGCCTCGGGCTGATGCTTGCCGCCATTGCCCTGGCCGTCGGCTTCGGCTGGCTCGGCCCGGATGGAAGCGTCGGCGGCCCACAGTGGCAAGGTGCCAGCGCCGCTCACTGGTTCGGTACCAACCGCCTCGGCCAGGATATTTTCGACCGTGCGCTGGCCGGCACTGCCACGGCCTTTCGCGTGGGCGGGCTGGTCACGGCGGGCGCCCTGGTGCTCGGGGCATTGCTCGGTGCAGCGGCCGGCTGGCGAACCGGCAGCCTGCTGGACGAGGTCATGCTCTACCTCATGGGTGTACTGGATTCAGTGCCGATCTACCTGCTGGCAGCCGCCCTGGCCTTTGCCCTGGGCGGCGGCGAGCTCGCCGTTATCACCGCCATGACGCTGTCCTTCTGGACGGCCACGGCCCGGCTCATCCGGGGCGAGGTGGCGCGCCTGAGGACCCGTGAATTCGTACTCTCAGCGCAGGCCATCGGCCTTCCGGCGCCGCTGATCGTTGGCCGTCACCTGTTACCGAACGCAGCGCATATCCTGCTGGTTCAAGGGGCGCTCACTTTTGTCGCAGCGATCAAGACCGAGGTCATTCTCAGTTTTCTCGGCATCGGGACACTCGAGAACGTCAGCTGGGGACTGATGCTGGCGGAAAGCACCCAGGATCTGCTGGCGGGACACTTCGGCAACTTTGCGGCCGCATCGCTGCTCCTGTTCCTCTTGTTGCTGGCCCTGAACCTCATGACCGACGCCCTGCAGGATGCTTTCGACCTGCGCGAGACCGCGGCGTGAGCAGCAGCGCAGCCGCCAATCGACCGCGCCGGGACTCAACACCCCCGGGGGCGCGAGAGACGGCAACGCCGGCACTGAGTGTTCGCGGACTCACTGTCCAGCTGCGCGGTCGCGGTGCGTCCGGGACCCTGCTGGAAGGCCTCGACCTCGATCTGCCGGCGGGCGAAATCACGGGGCTCGCCGGTGCCTCGGGCAGTGGCAAAACACTGACCACGCTGGCACTGATGGGCCTGGCCGACCCGGGCACGTTCAGGGTTCGCGCGCAGCAGGTCCTGCTGGCCGGCGAGCCCATCGATCTGGCCAATCAACGGCAGCTCGGTGGCCTGCGCGGCGACCACATGGCCATGGTGTTCCAGGACCCCGCCACTGCCCTCGACCCGGTCTTCACCATTGGCTATCAGGTGGCTGCGCCGCTGCGCCGGCGCAGCGGCGGCCGTTCACATAAGGCCCGTGACCTGGCCTTGGCTGCGCTGTCCGCCGTTGGCTTCCCCGAGCCCGAGCTCATCGCCGCCCGCTACCCGCATGAACTCTCCGGCGGACAGCGACAGCGCTGTGTCATCGCCATGGCGCAGGCGCTTCAACCCGCCGTCCTGTTTGCCGATGAGCCGACAACGGCCCTCGATACGCTGACCCAACAGGTGGTCCTCGCTGAGCTGGACCGGCTCGCCTCTGAGTGCGGCACCGCCATCTTGCTCGTTTCTCACGATCTCAGACTCATGGCACAGCATGCCCGCTCCGTACTCGTCATGGCATCGGGCAAAATCGTTGAGGCGCTGGACGCCGTGAAACTTGGCACTGGCGCACGGCATCCCTGCACCCGGCGACTCGTTGATGCGCTCCCGCGGATTCCCAAGACGCCCGATCCTCCGAATTCGGCCCTGGCAGACCCTAGCGCGGACCAGGCAATGCGGGAGCCGCTTCTCGACATCATTGATGTGACCAGCGGCTATCCCCCTCGACGCGCTCTGCTTCCCGGCCGGGTGCGTGGGGAAAACACGCTTCATGGTGTGAGCCTGTCGGTCTATGCCGGAGAGATTCATGGGGTAGCGGGCGAATCCGGCTGCGGCAAAAGCACGCTCGCGCGGATGCTGGTGCAGCTGCTGCCCGTTCGGTCGGGCAGCTTACGTCTCGATGGTGAGGACCTGGGTGGCGCGGACCGTGAACAGCGCCGCCGCTGGCAGCGCCGCCTACAGCTGGTGTTCCAGGATCCAGGTAGCGCCTTGAGTCCACGCCGAACCGTGGCGCAGACCCTCAGTGAAGCGGCGCAACACTTCGGCCGCAGCGATGCCCGGCCACAGCTGGAGAAGACTTTGGCGGATGTGGAAATGGATGCCGCTGCCCTTGATCGCCTGCCCGGGCAGTTTTCTTCTGGCCAGCGACAGCGCATCGCCCTGGCCAGCGCGCTCATCGGTGAACCGGACCTTCTCATCGCCGACGAAGCCCTGTCAGCCCTGGATCTGCCGGTACAGGCTGACATTCTCAAGCTCCTGAACCGCCTCAGGACCCAGCGAGGCCTCGCCATTCTCCTCATCTCCCACGACTTGGCCTTGCTGCGCGCCCACGCGGACACGATCAGCGTTATGGACGGAGGCCGCATTATTGAGCAGGGTACGCCGCAAGCACTATTCAGCGCGCCAGCATCAGCGCTCACCCGGCGGCTTATTGCAGCCATACCGCGACTGGAGGCAGGATGAGCGGCCATGACCTAGAATCCGGCCCATGGGAACCGGCCCGGGAGCCTCTGACATGTTGAGACGATATTTTCAGTCGCGAGGCGCAGGGTGGGCCTTATGGCGCGTCTGCGCCGGAATGCTGCTGGGCCTCGCTCTGAGCGCCTGCTCCAGCGGTGCGATCCGTGGTGAAGTACCTTTTGTTCAGGTCAATGGATGGTCCCTGGACAACGATCGCCTTGCCGTGGAGCTTCGTCTCCGCAACGTAAATGATGAAGCACTTGAGCTAAGACGCATCACCCTCGACGGCACAGTGGATGAAGGAACGCTTCTGTTTCGGCACGTCGAAGACCTGGACATCGACGTCGCCGCCGGAGGCTTCGAGTCCATCACCCTGGAAACGACGGCCAGCGATGCCGGCGCTGCCCTCATGGCCCGCCTTGAAGCCCGGGAGCTTCCCAACCTCGCCTACCGGCTGCGTGGCACCATCGACTCGGACGACAGTGGTGACCTGGGCATCTCCGTGGACGGTCGCATGTATCCCGTACCGGGCCGGTCGGGCACGTTCCGCTAGCGCCACCGCCGCCCAACGGGTCCGGCACAGGGCATTGATTGACGCGCTGCGCGCCGCGCAGGTAGGCTAGCTGTCTCATTTTTCAAGGGTCAAGGGACCAGTCCATGCGCATCTCTTTCGAACTGAGCGACAGCGATCTGGAGCACTTCAAGAGCGTCATGACCAAGGCGCGGGAATCAGCCCGTGGCAAGGATACGGACGCCATCATCGAAGCGGCTCACCATGTGCTGGGACAGGTCAACCAGTCGGAAACCTCTGACTTCATCCGCGACCGCATGAACACCCTCGAGACACTCATTGGCATGGTGCTGGACAATTCCTGGGGGCTGATGGATGACGACCGGCAGCGCGTTATCGACGCCCTGTCCTACTTCGCCGAAGCCGACGACCTCATTCCAGACGAAATCCCCGGTCTGGGTTTCCTGGACGATGCCATCATGATCGAGATCGTCAGCGAGGAGCTCAAACACGAAATCCAGGCCTACCGGGATTTCGTCGTTTACCGGGCCGCAGAGCAGGCGCGTCTCGGCGAATCTGCCGAAGACGTAGAGCGCTCCGACTGGCTTGAAACGCGTCGTCAGCAACTGCATTCGAGGATGCGCCGCCGTCGACGTCGCGGTGGTGGCGAAGGCCGCAGCCGCTCACCGTTCTCCCTGTTCTGAGCCGCACGCAGATGGCCCCGGCGCCCTTGCTGGCGCCTGCACTCACATGATGAGTCGACGCACGTTACCTCTGTTGGTTGCCGTGGAAACGGACCCACTCCGCTACCACGGCGAGCATCCGGTCAGGCCCACGCCTTGCGATGCGGCCGAGGCTGAGCAGTTGCTGGCGCACGTGGCTGCAGATCTGGCCCGGCTGTTTCCCGCCGTACACGGCCTTGGACTCTGCGGCGTCGGCGTGTTGTACGACCAGGCCCAGCTCCTCCGGCCCGGCTGGCCACTCTTCGGCGCCATGGCGGACGTGGCGCGGCGCCGGTGGAAGCGCCACGACGACGCCACGGGCTTGCTCAGCATCGGAACAGCCGAGGGTTACCTGCCCCGGGACGAACTCTCACCAGACCCGGCACTGCCTCCAGGCATTCTGCAGCTGCTGCCGCTCCAGCTCCACGGGGCGCCCGCGTTGCTGGAGCAACTCGAGGAAGACATGGAGCATCGCTTCATGGAGGAAGGCCAGCTGACGCCAATCAGCGCCCGCGCCATCGAGCGGGCCTTCGGCGTGGCAACGACGCACGCCCGGTTCCTGACGCTGACCGATCTCAGAGCCATGCACAAGATGCAGCTCGAGCACTTCGGCTTCGGGGCTCTGTGGGAACTGCTGGACGCCGCACTCGAAGAAGAAGTCGCAGAACGCGCGGTTCAGGGCAGCGCCGGTCAGCGTTTTCGCTGGCGCGACGGTGCCGTTCATGCGCAGTTCGAAACCTTTGATGCCTGGGCGTCACGCGGTGGCGGGAGCGCCCTCGCGGACGATGAGCTGGCGGCGGGGTACCTGGACTGGACCCGCGAGTATCGCCAGATTCTGATTACGCTCGCCGCGCACGGCGTGACCGTCTTACAGCACCTTCCCGAAGACCCGGCACCGCTGGAGGCACTGTTCCTGATCGAGGAAGCGGGGCCGGCGGATACCGACGCGACGGCCATCACCGAACATGACGGTGGCGATCTTGGAAGCCTTGCGGTCACCGTGGCCGATGGCGGCAGGCTTCGACACTTCTATCCGCTCGCGCCGGAAGGCTCCAATGCCCTCCATGCACACATTGCCGAGCTGGGCATCGCGCACCAGGGGCTGTCCTATCCGGGGCGCCTGTGCGTCAACCGGGAGAAACGCCGCCTGTCCGCAGACTGCGCCTGAGTAAACCGAGCCTGAGCAGAACGCGCCTGCGTCGAGGGCACGCGCCACAGGCGCGCCTTGACAGGCTCAGCGTGGACCCCAACATTCACAGCAGGACCTAGTATCCCCGGAGCCCCCAATGAGCCTCGACCCGCAAACCCGTGAACGCATCGATAACCAGGTAAACGGCGCCCCCGTGGTGCTGTATATGAAAGGGTCTCCGCAACAGCCACAGTGCGGCTTCTCCGCCAAGACGGCCGGCATCCTCGACAGCCTGGTTGGCGACTACCAGACCTACGACGTGCTGCAGGATGAAGCGATCCGCGAAGGCATCAAGGAATACGGCCAGTGGCCAACCATTCCCCAGCTATACATCAAGGGGGAGCTCGTCGGCGGGTGCGATATCGTCACCGGGATGTTCAACAGCGGCGAGCTGCACGATTTGCTCGGCCTGGAGCAACCGGACCGCACGCCCCCGGAGATAACGATCACCCCGAAGGCCGCTGAGAAAATTCACGAGGCCATGCAGGGCCACAGCGGCATTGGCCTGCACCTGCAGATCGACCCGGATTTCCAGGCACGCTTTCAGCTGGCACCACCAGAAGGCAACGAGATCGCCGCCGATGCTGGTGGCATCACGGTCCTGTTTGACGTCGCCTCAGCTCAGCGCGCCCGCGGCGCTGCCATTGACTGGGTGGAAACCGTCCAGGGCGAAGGCCTGTCGATCAATCTGCCGGAGGCGCCGAAGCCGGTTGCACAAATGACCGTGCAACAGCTGAAGGAACGTCTCGAGGCCGGCGGACTGACCCTGGTCGATGTGCGCACCGACGAAGAGCGGGAAACCGCCTCTATCGAAGGCGCCCTGGCCATGAACGCGGACCTCATGAGTCAGCTCGAAGCCATGCCGAAGGAAAGCCCGCTGGCTTTCCTCTGTCACTCGGGCAGCCGCAGCCAGGTCGCTGCGGAACATTTCCGCCGCCTCGGCTTTACGGACGTCAGCAACGTCGCCGGCGGCATTGATGCCTGGTCCCGGGAGATCGACCCCTCCGTTCCGACCTACTGAAGCTTAGCCTGCTAAGCGCCGACGTCGAGATCGAACTCGGCGATGGCCGGTGTGTGGTCTGAGGGACGCTCCTGTCGACGCGGCTCCTTGTCGATCCAGGCCTTTGTGCAGGACGCCGCGAGCACCTTGGAGGCCAGCACCAGATCGATCCGAAGGCCCGCGTTGCGGCGAAAGGCAACGCGCCGATAGTCCCACCAGCTGAAGGTCTTTTCCGGCTGCTCAAACAGCCGGAAGGTGTCCTCCAGCCCGAGACCCTGAATCTTCGCCAGCGCATCTCGCTCCGGCGCGGAACAGAGAATCCCGTCCGCCCATGCTTCCGGGTCGTGCACGTCCCGGTCGTCGGGCGCGATGTTGAAATCCCCCATGACCACGACGTGTTCGTGTCGGGCCATTTCAGTCTCGATCCAGGCCGTAACCTTCTCGAGCCAGTGAAGCTTGTACTCGAACTTGTCCGAGCCGACCTCCTTGCCGTTGACCACGTAGAGGTTGATGACCCGCAGGTCGCCGAAGGTTCCAGCGATGATGCGCCGCTGGGGATCGTCGAGGTCGGGAATATCGGTCACGACGTCTTCCGCCGGACCACGACGACTCATGAGCGCAACGCCGTTGTAGGTCGGCTGGCCCGCGAAGGCGGTCTCGTAACCGGCAGAGCGCAGTTCCTCCGCGGGAAATTTCTCATCCACGAGCTTCGTTTCCTGGAGCCCCAGAATGTCAGGCTCGGACTCGGCGCACCAGGCCAGCACGTGCGGCAGCCGAACATTCAGTGAATTGACATTCCAGGTCGCAACTTTCAGCATACGGGCGGTCTCGGGTCCGGAGCGGAGCGCGGATGGTAGCACGACGGGAATCCACCCCTTGAAGCCAGGTAAAACCGGAATCACCCGGATCGTGGACGCTACGGGCTATTCGCTCAAGGGGCTACGCGCCTGCTACCGGGGTGAGGCGGCCTTCCGTCAGGAATTCTGGGCCATCGTTGTCCTGACACCGATCTCCTTCTGGTTGGCCGGCAACGCCATCGAGTGGATTCTGCTCATGGCGCCCCTGATGCTGCTGCTCATCGTGGAGCTGCTCAACTCAGCCGTCGAGGCGGCCATCGACCGGATCGGTGAGGAAAAGCACGTGCTGTCGGGGCGCGCCAAGGACATGGGTTCGGCCGCCGTGCTATTGTCACTCCTGCTGATCGCGATGACCTGGCTGCCCATCGCCTACCAACGATTTCAGGAGTTCGCATGAGCCCTCACCCCTCGCGCCTTGCCCATGAACCGTGGCCTCAGACCCGTGACGATCGCCCGCACGCGCGCTGGCTATGGGTCCTTTTGCTGGCCCTGTTTTTGTGCGCCTGCGGTGGCCAGGATTCGGCCACCGAGGAAGCAGCAGCGCCGCCGCCGATTGCTGACACTGAGTCCTCGGCGGATGAAGCACTTCCGATCGCTGATGCTGAACCGGCAACCGAGGCCTGTGTCGTGGAACCGCCACGCAAGGGCATGGCCTGCACCCAGCAATATGATCCGGTTTGCGGCTGCAACGGCGTAACGTACAGCAATGCGTGCATGGCGCGCGGCGCCGGCGTACCCCGCTCCGAGCCCGGCGCATGTCCCGATGACGCCCGCCGCCGCTGACCCAGGACCCCAATGGATAAAAGCAATAACCGTGCAAGGAAAACCATGATGCGACGCCCCCTCATTCGACACGACTTCCGGGTTTTGGCGCTGATGCTCCTGGCGGCACTGATCGCCGGCTGCGTTCCTCCGAAAAAGGAGAAAGATCTCGATTCCACGCTGCTGAAGTACGAGCAAATGGTGCGCTGGAGCCAGTGGGATGCAGCCGCCACGATGATCGACCCCGAGTACCTGGAGGAAAATCCGATCACCAACCTGGACATGGAGCGCCTGCGCCTGTTCCGCGTCACCAACTATACGCTGCGCTCTGCTGCACCGCTGGGTGAGGGCAACGACTTCACCCAGGTCGTTGAGATTCGCATGTTCAACAAAACCCAGGCCCGGGAAAAAGTCATCGTCGACCAGCAGCTGTGGCGTTACAACGAAGAGTCTGAGGTCTGGCTGCTGCACTCGGGCCTGCCCAACGTTCTGCAACGCTACTGAGGGCCGGGTGCCCAGGGAGCGCGACCCGCGAGCGCCTGCAGCCGACACCATCTCCGGGGACTGGCATGAATTGCCGGCACCGAAAATGGCTCAAAGCACCCTGCAGACGCTGCTGGACGAACACTGGGGACTCGCCGGACCACTCGAACCGCTCTACGCCGAACGCGATCTGAATCATCGCCTGACGACAGAGCGGGGCCAATGCTGGCTGGTCAAACTGTCTCATCCTGACACCGGCCGCCGCCGCCTGGACTTCGAAAACAGGGTGCTGGACGCGCTGTCCAACGGCACCGAGGGACTGCGTGTACCCCGCATTCGAACCACCCATGAGGGTGTTCTGAGCCTCCCCTTGCCTGACGGCACACAGCTGCGCGTCCTTGCATGGCTCGAAGGCATCGCCCTGAGCGACGTTGACGTTACGCCGGCCATGGGCGAGGCCCTGGGGCGTGCCTGCGCCCGGCTGAACCGCGCGCTTGAACCCTTGAGTACGACGGGCGCACTTCCCGCGAACCTTCCCTGGGACTTGCTCGGTCTTCCAGCGCTGAAGCCCCTGGCCGCTCGCTTGCCCGATGCTGGGGCGATGGCAATGGCGCGATCCGTTGTGGAGCACCACGAGGCGGAAACAGCCCGTGCCCTGCAGGCACTGCCCCGGCAGCCCATCCACAATGACCTGAACCCGGATAACGTGCTTGTCGCTCCAGCAAAACCGAACGCCCTGCCGGCAATCATCGACTTCGGAGATATGGTGCGCGCGCCGGTCCTCTGCGACCTTGCCATCGCCTGTGCCTATCACGTCACGGACGATGGTGAGCCCCTGCGGAACGTCCGCACCATCGTGCGGGGCTTCCACGCAGAAAGGCCCCTGTCGGAGGAAGAGCAAACTCTGCTGCCGGCACTGATCGCCGGACGCCTTTGCCAGACACTGTTAATCCAGGGTGCGCGCTTTGCTGCAGGCAACAAGGCGCTGGCAAACACCTATCAGCAGGCCCTGCGACGGCTTACTGCGCTGCGCGAGGTGGACCCGCAAACCCAGGTCGGCGTGATCCGAGCCGTATGCCGTCCCGGCGTTTCCTGAGAAAGCGCTGGACCTGGGGGATTGACAGAAGCACGAGCCGCTGAAGCCAGGACCCATTAACGCTGCCCGATGGGCCGATGGCAGGGGTATTCGGGCAGTATTGGCAGGCGCTAAAAACCATTGACGGAAAAACCCCCATCGATGGCCAGCGCCTGGCCGGTAATATAGCCAGCGGCGGGCATGCACAGGAATGCAATCGTGCGCGCGACTTCATCGGCATGCCCAACCCGTCCCATGGGCGTACGTTCGATGACGGCGGCGGAATAGTCCGGGTCGTCGAGGACCTGCCGCGCGAGCGGCGTGTCGATGTACCAGGGCGCGACCGCGTTGACGCGAATGTCGTGCGGCGCCCATTCCACGGCCAGGTTGCGCGTGAGCTGAATCAGCGCCGCCTTACTCATGCCATAGGGCGCGCCGGTTCTCAGGTGGGTAAGCCCCGCAACGGACGCATTATTCACAACCGCGGCCGGCGTGCCTCGCTGCAGCCAGGGCATGAGTCGCCGACACAGGTCGAAGCAGGCATCCATATTCGTGGACAGAACCTGCCGGTACTCATCGAAGCTGAACTCGGCCATGGATTTGCGGATATTCATGCCGGCGTTGTTGACGAGGATATTGAGGCCGCCCCGCTCGGCAGCCCAGTCCATGACACGCCCACGTCCGTCATGGGTGGCCAGGTCGGCTTCCAGCGTCTCGACCTCATGGTTCGCGACGCCCGCGACTTCCGACCAGGCCGTTTCCAGGTCTTCCGGCGTGCGGGCAACCAGGACCACCCCGGCCCCAAGGCGCGCAAACTCCCGGGCCGTCGCCAGCCCCAGCCCCCGGCTCGCGCCGGTAATCAGGGCCAGCTGCCCATCGAGGCGCCAGGGGTCCCGGGTCATCGAACCTCACACAGGCAGTGTGCGGCCACGGTAAACCGCCCATCCGCCGCACTGATGGCCTGCAGATCGGAGAGCAGATCGGCCAGGAAGCCGCGCTGCGGAAGCATGGGCAAGTCGCCGCTTACGGGCAGCATCGCCATGGCGCTGCCGCTCATCTCAGCGAAGAAACTCTCCAGCGGCGAGAGGGTGGGCTGGAAATAGCCGGCGCTGTAATTCGCGCCAAGACCCGCCATCCGGGCAGCGGCGTCCACGGCCTCGTCGAGCCCCCCCAGCTGATCGACGAGCCCGTGATCCTGGGCCTGCTCCCCGCTCCACACGCGACCACGCGCGACTTCATCGATGGCACTTTCCGACTGCGAGCGGTGTTCAGCGACTTTGCTGATGAAATCCGCATAGACCCGCTCTGTGCTCGCCTGCAGCATGCGGCCGACCTGCGGGTCCAGCGGCCGGTCGATGCGCAGCTTGCCGGCAAGCTCGGTGGTGCCAACGCCGTCGGCGTAAATACCCATGCGCCCCATGGTCTCGTCGATCGTCGGCAGGAAGCCGAACACGCCGATTGAGCCGGTGATCGTCGAGGGGCTGGCCCAGATCTCGTCAGCACTCATGGCGATCCAGTAACCGCCGGACGCCGCCACATCGCCCATGGACACCACCACCGTTTTACCCGCATCCTGCAGGGCGCTGAGCTCCTGCCGAATCTGCTCCGAGGCCTGCGCATCGCCACCCGGGCTGTTAATGCGCAGCACCACGGCCCGCACCGAATCGTCGCGCCCGAGGGCGCGGAGCTGGCGGCTGGTGGTCTCCGCGCTGATCGTGCCGGGTCCCTGCTGCCCCGCCACAATCTGCCCCTCGGCCACGAGAATCTTTACGTCATGGCGGGGTTTCAGGGCTGCCGGCAGCTTGAACAGACTGAGATAGTCATCGTGGGAGACCGCTCGAAAACCATCACCGGAGCGGTTGCCCGCGCCCGACAAGGCAAGCGCCTGCCGTGCTTCTGGCTTTGTGACCAGGCGATCCACGAGACCCTCCTCGAGGGCGAAACGGGCGAAGCTGCCGCCTGCGGCCTCGATCCGAGCGGGCATCTCCCCCAGCGCGGACCCGAGCGCCTGGGGCGGAATGCCCCGCAATCGGGTTACACCATCGGTATAGGTCTGCCAAAGGCTATTGAGCCAGTGCAAGGACGCCTCACGGGCTTCCGGTGACATATCGCTCCGGATAAAGGGCTCCATGGCCGACTTGAACTCGCCAACCCGAAACAGGTTGATGCGCACCGAGAGCTTGTCGAGGCCCTCGGCAAAGAAGTTGCGCACGTTGGCGTAGCCATCGATCCAGACCATGCCATCGGGCGCCAGCCACACCTCGTCCGCCAGGGCCGCCAGGTAGTACTGGTGCTGGCTCATGTTCGTCCCCAGGGCGACAACATTCTTGCCCCGCGACTTGAACCCGTTAATGGCCTCCTCAAGTTCCAGCAGTGAGGCGAGACCAATGCCCCACATGCCGTCCGTGTCGATCAGCAGCTGAACGATCCGCGTATCGTCGGCGCCCCGCTCAATGGCCTTGACCAGGTCACGCAGGCGCGTCTCGCTGCGCCCCTGCTCCATGGCGTCCTGGAGGGCGCGATCGAAGACCGTGGTCGTGTACTCCTCGACGATGTTGCCCTGGGGCTGTAGCACCAGCGTGGTCTGGCTTTCTACAACGACCGTGTCCTTCGGCGTCATGAACGCAAGCACGACAAGAAACAGGAAAAAGAAAAACACCAGGTTGAGGATGACGAGGCGCGTACCGTTGACCACACGCCAGAGCCCCCGGAAAAAACGCCCGGCGACGGAGGGAGCTTGATCATTCATGAGCAGGCGAATCCGGAAAAAGGTGCACCCATTCTAGGCAGCACACCGTCAGCGCTCAATCGGCCGTTTGTCACGGGCGGCCAGGCCAGGTGGGACGATTCAGGCGGCGTCCGCCTCGGTGGTGAGTTCCTCGAGGCCATTGACGGCGCGAACCTCTCCACCAGGAGCCAGTTCGGCCGGGAGGCGACCGCCGCTGAGGGCGCGCCAGTCATCACCGGGCGGCAGCAGGCGCAGCACATTACCGGCGGGGCCGGCCGAGACCGGCTCCTGGCCGTTGTTCTGCAGCCGATTGGCAACGTCGCGTTCCAGACGGCCATCCTCCACGTCCCGATCGAAGCCGTTGATGGCAAGGAGCTCGTCCCGGAAGCACGAGGAGGAGTCCGCATTCCAGTAGCGCAGACCGGGCGTGTCGCGGTTCAGCCAGTCCTTGAATTTGCCCAGTGCCGTGCCCTTCAGGTGCCGCGCGTGCCACGCCGGGCTGACCGACTCCAGCCAGCGCTCCTCGAAGGCCAGGCCCGTGCCGAGTGAGCGGGCATTGATGGCTCCGGTGATTGCCGAGTCCAGGGGCAGGGTTTCCGAATATCCGAAGTAGCCGTAGTCGGCAACGGACACATGTGCGCTGATGAATTTCGGTTGAGCCACACAATCGCCGCCCAGAAACACGAGGTACTCTGCCATCGTCGAGAGCACCGCTGCGTTGAGCGCCGAGGCAAGATTGGCGTCCGATCCCGGCGCCTGGATATGTCGCACGCCCCCGGCAAGGTGCGCGGCATGGTGGGCGACGACGTCGTCGCTCCGGTCGTCATGCCCGCTGTCTGCCACGAGTGTTTCGAAGTCCGTGTGGTCCTGGGCGTACAGCGAGGCGAGGCACAGATCGAGCTGATCGGGTGTGCCGTGGTTGCCAATAATCAGAGCGACAGCGGTCATGGTCCGGTCCTTCGGTTCATGAGTTCGGGCAAGGGTACAACAGGCGGACGCATGCCTCCAGACCGCCGGCTTTGCGGGCGCCACGCCTTCCCCTACACTGGCGCCTTCCCGCCTGCGGTTTCTTCGAGGTAGTTTCCGTGCCCTATGCCCATGCCCCCCGACCTGACGCCATTCCCCTGACCGCCGTCGAAGCGGACGGACTCGACGACTGGCTGGCCGCGGCACCGGAGCCCGTCGCCGCCTGGCTGCGCGCCACCGAGTTCAAGGCCAAGGCCGGCGAGCTCAGGCTTGTACCCGGCGAAGATGGGGCCCTGGCCGAGGTCGTCTTCGGTGTAGCCAAAGGCGGCCCACTCTGGCAACTGGCCGCCCTTCCCGACGCGCTGCCCGCCGGCGATTATGTGCTGAAGGATGCGCCGGAGGGTGAGGATGCGGTACTGATGGCCCTCGGCTGGGGACTCGGCTGCTATCGGTTTGACCGTTACCGGGCGCAAACCACACCGGCTGCAAAGCTTGTCCTGGACGAACTGACCGCGGAAAGTGCCCGCACGCTGCTGGAGGCTCAGTGTCTCGTCCGCGATCTCGTCAACACGCCGACGGAGGACCTGGGACCGGAGCAGCTGGCAGACGCGCTTATGGCGGAGGCGGACCGGTTCGGAGCCCGCACCCGGCAGATCGTAGGTGACGCACTGCTGGATGGGAATTACCCCGCCATTCACGCGGTGGGCCGGGCCGCTGATCGGGCGCCGCGCCTGGCCAGCCTGGAATGGGGCGATGCCGATGACCCACTCGTGGTGCTGGTCGGCAAAGGCGTGTGTTTTGACACAGGTGGACTCAACCTTAAGCCCGGCAACTCCATGGCACTGATGAAAAAGGACATGGGCGGCGCGGCGCACGTCATTGCCCTCGCCCGCCTGGTGATGGAGGCCGAATTGCCCGTGCGACTGCTCGTGCTGATGCCGACGGTCGAGAACGCCGTGGCCGGAGATGCCTATCGGCCCGGCGATGTCATCAATACCCGGCTCGGAAAAACCATCGAGATCGGCAACACGGATGCGGAAGGACGGCTGATCCTCTGTGATGCCCTCGCCGAGGCCATGGAACGCAAACCACAGCTCGTCCTCGATTTTGCCACCCTGACCGGCGCCGCCCGCGTCGCGCTTGGACCTGACCTTCCCCCAGTCTTCAGCAATGACACCACCCTGGCGTCCGATTTGCTGACAGCGGGTGAGGCAGTCCAAGATCCGCTCTGGGAACTGCCGCTGCACGCGCCCTACCTCGACATGCTCAGGAGCGACATCGCTGACCTGAACAATGCGGGGAAAGGTGGCTTCGCCGGCGCAATCACAGCCGCGCTGTTTCTCGAGGTCTTCGTCGACGAGCAGGTGCCCTGGGCCCACTTCGACACCTTCGCCTGGTCACCGACCAGCCGCCCGGGCCGTCCCGTCGGCGGTGAAGCCCTGGGCCTCCGGGCCGCGTTCGAAATGCTCCGGCGTCGCTTTGGCTGATGACTGAACCCAAGACACCACATTGCCGCCTGGGCTGACCTCCGGTTCAGACCAGGATAAAGCTCAGCAGTGCCACCAGGGCGGTCACGAACACCAGCAGCATCAGGTAGCTCATCCCAATGACAAACCCCTTGGCCAGGGTCATCAGCCACCCTTGCTGATAGACCGTCTTCAGCGACAGAACCAGGTAAATGGGAATCCACAGCGCAGCGACGTAGCTTAGCCCGTAGGCGGACGCTTCCAGAAAACCAAGGCCGCGCGCCGCAAAAAGAGTCTCGAGCGCTTCAAGGAACGCTGCAATCATCAGGATCACGTACACAAAACTGTGGTTGTGCAGCGCCAGGATCAGGTGCTCAATGTAGTAGCGTCCGGAAAACAGGTACCAGAACTTGAAGATCAGGGCGACCACGGGCAGCAGCACGAACATGGTTGCGGGCAAGATGTCGAGCATCTCGCGGAAGATGAGTTGTGGATCCTCATTGATGCGCCTGGCCTTTTCCGGTGACGCGCTGATTTCCTCGTTGATCCAGTCATTCATGGAATCCGGAAGCCAGCCGATGGCCACCGGGTTGTCCTCCGGATGCCAGGGGCGGTCATTGAACTGGATTTCCCCTTCCTCAAAAAACTCCTGTTCGTCACGCTCCTGTTGACTCGCTTCGTTGAGGCCCAGGTCCACCTGGCCACGGAGCTCTTCGGGAAAGGCGGACAGCGCCTCCTCGATACGTGCAAGGTCCTCTTCCGAATCGGCGCGGATCTGAATGCCGCTTTGGGCCTGGTCGGAAATGCGTACGTTGTCCGTGAAGGAATCGGACGACAGAAACGCAGCCAGGATAAAGAACACAATGCTGCTGAACAGGTACAGGCGAACGGGCGGCGTATACCGATAGCGGCGGCCGTCGAGATAGTCCCGGCTCAGGCGGCCCGGCAAAAACAGCAGGGCCTTCAGGGTGCGCGCGAAGCGCGAGTCGATCTCCAGCGACTCGGAGACGAACTCCCGCAGCAGTGCCGGAAAAAACCGCATGAAATTGCGGTCCGGTTGCCCGCAGTAGTGGCAGAACGGTCCAGCCAGCGGCGTCCCGCAGTTCAGACAGCGGGCGGAACCGGCAATGCGGGACGGCTTCAGCGTGAGGCTCGGATCGGGTGCCCAGCTCAGGCCGTCGTCACTCTGGTCCAAAGCGGCCACGGCGAGATCGCCTGAGGCGGGCTCGACGGCGGGCTTCGGCGCGTTATCGCCGGTCGGTTTAACGCTCACGACAACAGCCCCTCGGCACGCATCCACGCAATGCTGTCACTCAGCAAGGTTCTGACGGGAGTAAACCGATAGCCGAGCTCAGCCTGTGCCCGGCCTGAATCGCACTGGATGTGTCGACTGATCATGGCGGCTCCCTCCGACGTAATGTCCGGAGCCTTACCCGAAAAGCGCGAAAAGAAATTGCTCACGCGACCCGCCAGCATAAGTTGCCAGGCCGGTGAAGCGGCGCTCGGCACTGGGCGATCCAGCAGATCGCCGATCAGTGCGATGAGCTCAAGAAAGGGAATATCCTCTCCACCCAGCAGGTAGTTGGCACCCCGTTCGCCGCGCTCAAAGGCCTTAATATGTGCCGCCGCCACCTCACGAACATCCGCAAAGGCGCCACCGCCTGGCGGCACACCGGGCAGCTTCTGGTCCTGGACCAGCCGGATCATGCGTGACCAGTTGTGACGGTCACCCGGGCCGAGGATGTGTGCCGGGTTGCAGATAACGGCATCCAACCCTTCGTCAGCAACGGCCGCCTTCACGTGCTCCTCGGCCCTGCGCTTGGTGCGCAGGTAGTTAATCCATTCGTCCCCGGACCCGGTCCAGGGCGTGGTCTCGTCAACGGTGTGATCCTGAAAACCCCAGACCACGAAGCTGGATGTGTGAACCAGTCGACGGGCGCCCCGGGTCTTCGCCGCGCGGAGCACGTTTTGCGTACCCTCGACGTTGATCCGTTCCTGGAGCGCACGCTCACGGGACCAGATACTGGTGCTGGCAGCAACGTGAAACACGGCGTCCACCTGCTCCGGCATCGCGGCGTGCACGCTGCCGCTATCGACAACGTCGCCCTGGCGGACGTCGAGCTCCAGACCCTGAAGGTCCTGCAGCGAGGACGTCGGTCGCACCAGGATGATCACCCGCCAGCCGGATTCGGCCAGCTGTCGGGCAAGCTGTGCGCCCACAAAACCGGTGGCGCCGGTCACGAAGGCAGTTTGGGTCATGCGCTGGCACCCTCTCAGTTACAATGCCCGGCCCTGCCGGAGCCCGACCCGGAAAAGATCCCGCTTGATCCGGACCGGAACTGACCCGGAAACTGGCGAATCATGACAGCGCATACTAACAAATCGCGGCCCACGCTCCGCTTCGAAATCCAACGCACCCTTCAGCTCGCAGCGCCGGTCATGATTGGCC
This sequence comes from Pseudomonadota bacterium, assembly GCA_038749855.1. Lineage (GTDB taxonomy): Bacteria > Pseudomonadota > Gammaproteobacteria > Xanthomonadales > SZUA-36 > Marinihelvus. The sequence goes on along the minus strand of JBCDHO010000002.1, from coordinate 6,390 downwards.
TTGTGGCCAGCCTGGCGATGAACTTCATCGACACGGTAATGGCTGGTCGGCTGCCGGAAAAGGACGTTGCCCTGGCCGCCCTCGCCACGGGCGGCGCGCTCTGGTCCGCGGGGCTGATGCTGGTCATCGGCCTACTGATGGCCGTACAGCCCGCCGTGGCACAGCTGGACGGGGCAGGCCGGAAAACCGATGCGGCTGCGGTCGCACGACAGGGTTTCTGGCTGGCGCTTGGCATGGCTCTGCCCTTTTTTCTGCTCGTGAACCAGGGTGGCGCGGTACTGCGCCTGCTGGGCGTGGACCCGGCCATCGTTCCGGTCGCAGAGGCCTACCTGAAACCCCTGTCACTCGGGGCGCCGATGATGTGCGCCGTGATGTTGCAGCGGTTTTTTAGTGAGGGTACGGGCCATACCAAGCCCACCATGTACATCGGTCTGGCGGGCGCCCTGCTGAACATCCCGCTCAACTGGGTGCTCATGTTCGGCAACCTGGGTTTTCCGGCGCTGGGGGCAGCCGGCTGCGGCTATGCGACCGCCATCGTGATGACCCTGCAGGCGCTGGGTTTTTTCCTGTACCTCCGGCGGCACCGGCACTACACGCCCTACGGGCTGTTCCAGCGCTGGGACTGGCCGGACCTGGCCGAACTGCGCACCCTGCTCCTGGTGGGCCTGCCCATTGCCGGAACGCTGTTCGTGGAGGGCAGCCTGTTCATGGCCGCCTCCCTCCTGATCGGCAGGCTCGGACCCATGCTGACGGCCTCGCATATGATCGCGATTAATTTCTCGGCGCTGGTGTTCATGATCCCACTCGGCCTGGGGAGCGCGGTGACCACCCGAGTGGGGAACGCACTCGGGCGGGGGGATCCGGAAGCCGCGCGGCACGCGGGCATGGTCGGCGGTGGCATCGTACTGGGCACACAGACCCTAAGCGCGACGCTGATGCTGCTGTTCCCTGCCGCGATCGTCGCCATCTACACGAGTGATCCGGCCATCGCTGCCCTGGCGGTCAGTCTGCTCGGCCTGGCCGCCATCTTTCAGCTGCCCGATGGCATCCAGATCTGCATGGCCGGGATCCTGCGTGGGTACAAGGACACCTTCGTGCCCATGCTGGTGAACATCCTTTCCTACTGGATCGTGGGCCTGAGCCTGGGCTATTGGCTGACCTTTGGCCGGGAACTGGGCCCAGCCGGCATGTGGTGGGGCATGATCGCGGGTCTGAGCGTCGGTGCAACGCTGCTCACTGCGCGCTTCCTGTGGCGCAGTAACGCCGAGATTCGCAGAAACCTCAGCGCTTCTCCCGTTCCAGCGCCCTGAATTTTTCTTCCAGGGCCTCGATGCGCTCAGCACGCTCGGCAAGGTGCTCCGACCCGAGCCGGCCACTCCCGGTCTTCTCAGATGACCGGCCAGAGAGCAGCAGGCCCATGGCCACGGCGCCGAGCAGATAGACCGCACCGGCGACAAGCGCATTCACGAACAAACCGACCACGAACAGCAACCTCAGGGCCCAGACGTTCCAGCCAAGCCGGCGCGCGATTTCCGCGCACAGGCCGGCCAGCAGGGCATCGTCCGGTCGATAGAAGCGGTCGGCGGCGTTCACGCGGCGCGGCTTCCGTCGTCGTCGCCGGCCTTGGCGGCTTTCGCAGTCGCGGCGGCGTTCGTCGGCTCAGCGGCATCGGGGCTGACCGGCTCGGCAGACTCGTGCTTTGCAGCAGTCTCCGTGTTCGCGGCACCACCGCCCATACGGAGCTTTAGGGCCTCCAGTTCCGCTTCAACTTCCGGATCTTTGGCGACCGGTTCCGCTTCCCAGGGAGAGGGAGCGGTTTCGCCAACCTCGTAGGAACGAACGCGGGCCTCGAGTCGCTCTACCTGGCTTTGCAGCCGGTCAAAGCGCCCCATGGCATTGCGCAGCTTGCGCTCATGGTGGCTGAGCTTCTCCTCGGACTGGGCCGGCGCCGCGGATTGGCGAACCCGTTCACGCGCATGCAATTCCTTGAGCTTGGCCTTGGCTTGCGCCAGCTTGCCCTTGAGCGTGGTCATGTCCGTTTCGAGCTGCGCCAGGCGTTCGCGGAGCCCGACCTGCTCATGCCGCGTCACGTCGAGCCGCTCTCCCGCCTCGCCGCGCGCCTTGATGGCTGCCCGTGCGAGGTCGTCGCGATCGGCCGCAACGGCTTTCTCGGAACGCTCGCGCCATTCAGCCATTTCGCCCTCGAGGCGCTTTTCCACACGCTCGAGGTGCTGCTGTTCTGCCAACAGGTCTGCAGCGGCCATGCGGGCGTCTTCGCCAGCGTCTTCCATTTCGCGGATGAGCGCGCGGAGCAGCTTCTCCGGATCTTCCGCCTTCTCAAGCAGAGCGTTCATGTTGGCGGCGATGACATAGCGGATGCGGGAAAAAGTGCCCATCGATCTTCTCCAATGCGTTTGAGGTCCTACGCTGAAGATGCAGGAACCATGCCACCGGGGCATTAGTCAGAAATAACAGTGGCTTAGCTCGGCCGCCCGCTGTGCGACGATGATGGAGTTGGCGAAATCCACCGCCCGTCGGCGAAAAGCCCGTTCAGTCGATGCGAGCGATGTACACCTCACCATCGCGGCGCAGTTGAAACAGGAGCGGCGCCCGGCGAGACGCATTACGCAGCTGTTCCCGGAGGTCACCGAGATCGTCCACGCGGGCCCGGTTCAGCCCGGTAATCACGTCACCCGGCCGAAAGCCCTCGTAGGCCAGGCGGCTTTCCCGGCCCAGTGATTCCAGCAGGACACCCCGGCCACCACCGACGCGCAGGCTCGAAGGCAGTTCCGTAAAGACAGCGCCCGCGAGGCGGCGGTCAAGGTCACTGCCCTCGATTTCCAGCGTCGGCTCAAGTTCCAGGCGCGTGCGCTCCGTTGCGCCGTCGCGAATGTAGGCAACCTCCAGTGCCCGACCCAGGGGCGCCTGGCCCTCCGCATTCAGGAAATCCTGCGTGTTGCGAAGCGTCTTTCCATCGATGGCTGTGAGGACATCGCCAGCCCGCAGCCCGGCGGCTTCCGCCGCGGAGCCGGGCAGCACCTCGGAGACCAGCGCACCGCGACCGTTGGCGACGCCAAAGGCGCCGGCCAGTTCCGGCGTCAGGTTCTGAACGACCACACCGAGTGAGCCACGCCGCACCTCCCCGAAGCGGATCAGCTGATCCATGACATAGGCCGCCATGCTGGAAGGAATGGCGAACCCAATGCCCACATTACCGCCGCTTGGCGTAAAGATGGCGCTGTTGATGCCCACCAGTTCGCCACGCAGGTTGATCAGCGCTCCACCCGAGTTGCCGGGATTGATGGAAGCGTCGGTCTGAATGAAATTCTGAAACTCCAGGCCACGAAGCCCTGCGCGTCCGAGGGCGCTGACAATGCCCGAGGTGACCGTCTGCCCCAGACCGAACGGGTTGCCGACAGCCACCACAAAATCGCCCACGCGAAGCGCGCTGGAATCCGCCAGTGGCAGGGCCTTGAGGCCTTCAGCCGGCACACGGATCACGGCAAGGTCCGTATCCGGATCCAGGCCCACGATCTCTGCCTGCAGGCTGCGGCCGTCCTGGAGCGTGACTGCGATGTCATCCGCGCCTTCAATCACGTGGTTATTGGTCAGCACGAAGCCCGCCTCCGCGTCAACAATGACACCGGAACCCAGAGACTGGGAGACGCGCTCCCGAGGCACGTCAGGAATGTTGAAAAAGCGCCGAAAGAAAGGATCACTGAGCAAGGGGCTGCGCACGCGCACCCGGGTTTGCGTGTAGATGTTCACCACCGACGGGGTGACCTCGTCGAGGATTGGCGCCAGTGAAGGCAGGGGCTGCCCGTCAACTTCCGCAGGCAGCGCAGCCCACGCGCCCGGCGCAAGGCACAGGGCCAGGAGCAATACCCATCGATAGCGCCGTAGCGCGCGCGGTGCCCTCCCGGCGCCGGCCGTTGGACGCTGATAGGAATTCACCGCGGCGCCTGTGCACTTCGATCGTTCAGTCATGGGGTCATGGGTCCGCCGGTAGGGGCGACCTGTTCATGGTCTGCTACCAATATCTCGTCGGGTCCGCTGGGGTTCAAGGGTGACGCAAGCCTTGCATGGGCGCCTGTTGCGCGCCCGGAAACCATTCGCGCACACCTTGCGGGCATCAACCCGGCACTCGTGACGCCGCAAAGACGAAGTTTCGTTCTTGCTTCCGCGCCGAAAAGACGATATACAGCCTTCAAAGGGTCATAAATGCACAATATGTTGTGTTTCAGCGACAGTGCGCCGACCGCTGCAGGGACAGGTCAAACGTGAGCGAGCAAAACCTACAGAGGCAGGTATTGCGGACGGACGTTTCGGGCATGCCGCTCGAATGGATTGGCTATCAGGATGCCGTGAGGCTCATCAGCCTGGGTCAGGTCAGCTACAGCCTGGGCCGCCAGCTGTTCACGATCCATGGTGGTATCAACGCCCGCACGGGCCTGCGCAGCACGATTGACGTCAACGCCATCCTCGCCACGACGGGCCACCATCCCCACAAGCACCTGTTCACCAATGGTTACGTCCCTCCGCTGAGCAACAAGGCGCTGTTTCGGCGGGACCAGAACATCTGCCTGTACTGCGGCAACCGCTTTCCGAACTACATGCTCTCCCGGGACCACGTCAAGCCGGTCAGCCAGGGCGGGCTCGACATCTGGGCCAACGTGGTCACCGCGTGTAAGCGCTGTAATAACCACAAGGCCGGCCGAACCCCGGAACAGGCAGGCATCGAGCTCCTGGCCATTCCCTTCACACCGACCCATGCCGAGTACATCTACCTGCAGGGCCGCCAGATCCTGGCGGACCAGATGGAGTTTCTGCTCGCCCACTTTCCCCGCACCAGCGTGCTCCGACAACGTGTAGAGACCGGCGGCGAACTGCTGAACTGACCCTGTAGCCGGGGCGTGGCGCCCGCTCGAGGGCTGCTATCATGCGGCCATGCCTCAGCCAACCGTTTTCCTGGTCGACGCCAGCATCTACCTTTTCCGGGCCTGGCATTCCATGCCGGACGCCTTTCTCAACGCCCTGGGCCAGCCGACCAACGCGGTCTACGGCTTCACCGGCACGCTCTGCAGTCTCCTTGAACAGGAGCGTCCGCGGCATGTTGGCGTGGCCTTTGACATCTCCCTAACGACCAGCTTTCGCAACGAGATCTACGCTGACTACAAGGCGAACCGGGATCCAGCGCCGGAAGAACTGAAGCGTCAGTTCTCCTGGGCCCAGGAGGTCGCGGAAGCGATGGGACTGAAATGCTATGGCGATGTCCGCTACGAGGCCGATGACCTCATCGGCACCCTGGCCAACCACTGGCGGGAGCGCGGCCACCCGGTGACCATCGTCAGCGGCGACAAGGACCTCGCACAGTTGCTCAACGACGGCGACAACTGGTGGGATTTTGCCCGGAACACGCGGCTGGGGCCAAAAGGTGTACGGGAGAAATTTGGCGTAGACCCGGTGCAGATCGCCGACTACCTCGCCCTGACCGGCGACAGCGTAGACAACATTCCCGGCGTCCCCGGCGTGGGACCGAAGACTGCCGTGGCCCTGCTCGGCCATTTTGGAACCCTGGATGCGCTGTTCGAGCGGCTCGGAGAAGTCGAATACCTGAGCTTTAGAGGCGCCAAATCGATGGGCAAGAAGCTGGAAACGCACCGCGAGGCCGCGGAGCTGGCGAGGCGACTCACGGGCATCGACTGCGCCGTACCCTCAGTCCTCAAGGACCCGGACATCCAGAGGCAGGCACTGGACGAGGCGCGCCTCAACCGACTCTTCGATGAACTGTCCTTCGGCCGGATGCTGCGTCAGCGCTGCCTGAATACGGCCTGATTCGCCAGGCCGCTCCCCACAGAACCCGCGCCCGCTAAATGCCTTGGTCGGTCGGTTCAGGGCCCGCCGGGGACCTCATCGGGGGGTTCGATTCCCTGGGACTCATAGTATTCATCCCAGAACTTCTGAAAGTCCGGCGAGATGAGATCCGGAGGCGCATCCACAAAGGTGGAGGCCACCTGAATCGGGGTCGGCGAGGTAAGGTCGCGAACCCAGTGACTGTTGGCGAAAAACACCAGCTTGGCGCCGTTGATGGTGCCGAAATTCGGGTAGTTGAATATGGGCTGGGCAATGGCGAGCGGCGCCACCCCCTCCACGCTACCGCCATCAGCGCTCAAGGCCAGCCGCATGACCCGCTGCGGCTCGTTACCGTTCTGGATCATTACAAGGTGCCCGTTCCAGTACTCAAGCCCCTCGATTCCGCCAAAGTTCAGCGTATCCGGGCCCGCCAGGCGCTGGGCAACACGGCTTTCCAGATCCAGTACCGTGATACCCATCTCGTAGTCCGCGATGTACAGCCGCTGGCCGTTATCGGATGCGGTAATGCCGCGCAAT
>JBCDHO010000001.1:0-34005 GCA_038749855.1 Pseudomonadota bacterium | reverse complement strand
GCGACCCAGCTTTATATCGCCGGATACCCGGGCAACGAACGTGACGGGGTGTTTCGTCGCATCCAAGGCGAAACGCGTCGCCAGGGCGTGCAGGCCGAATTCAGGCCCAGCCCCGATGACAGCGCTGAGCTGCTGGCAGAATGGGACGTGGTCATGGGTTGATGGTCGGCTCAGCCGCTTTCTGACTGACGAAATGCAGCCCACAAAAAAGCCCGGCCGGTGCCGGGCTTTTTCGTAAACGGGGTTTCCGTCAGGCCGTGTAGTTCGCCGCGGCAAAGTCCCAGTTGACGATCTTCCAGACTTCGTCGAGGTACTTCGGACGCGCGTTGCGGTAGTCGATGTAGTAGGCGTGCTCCCAAACATCGATGGTCAGCAGCGGCGTCAGGCCGAGGGTGAGCGGCGATTCGGCGTCATCGGTGTTGACGATCTCAAGGCCGCCTTCCGCATTCTTCACCAGCCAGGTCCAGCCGGAACCGAAGTTACCGATGCCGGCCCTGATGAACTGTTGCTTAAAGGCGTCGAAGGAACCGAAGGTCTCGGTGATTGCATCGCCCAGCGCGCCGCTTGGCTCGCCACCGCCATCGGGGCTCAGGCCGTTCCAGTAGAAAGTGTGGTTCCAGACCTGGGCGGCGTTGTTGAACAGCCCGCCGCTGGTGCTGTGGAGCAGCTCTTCCAGGCTTTTGCCTTCGTGCTCGGTGCCCGGCACGAGGTTATTCAGGTTGGTGACGTAGGCCTGGTGGTGCTTGCCATAGTGGTAGTCGATGGTTTCCGCCGAGATCACCGGTTCCAGGGCATCTTTGGCGTAGGGCAGGGCAGGCAGTTCATAGCTCATTTGGGTATCCCCCTCGGGTCTGGCATGTGAATAAAGGGTCAGGCGGGGCCTTGACCGTCGCCTGGAAGGTTGGGCGCTGGCACCATGCTTTAAAGGCGTAAGCATAGCCGTGTGCTGTCAGCAGAAGGTCAAGGTCCGGGCATCTGCCTATGGTGAGTACTGCTTGCGTCAGACCATCGGTCTGGGTGGCTCAATCGAGGATGCTGGCCTCATCAAGGTAATCCCGGGCCAGATTCACGTAGCGCCCGGCCGTGTAGGAAAAGTAGCGGGTTTCGTCTTCGGTGACGGGCCGGACGGGCTTGGCGGGCCGCCCGACGTAGAGATAGCCGGAGGCCAGGGTTTTGCCGGGAGGGATAAGGCTGCCCGCGCCGATAATGACTTCATCTTCGACCACGACGCCGTCCATAAGCACGGCGGCCATGCCGACCAGGATCCGGTTGCCCAGCGTGCAGCCATGCAGCATGCACTGGTGGCCGATGGTGACCTCGTCGCCTACGGTCAGGGCATAGCCGCCAGGATTGTAGGGTCCGTCGTGGGTCACATGCAGCACGGAACCATCCTGCACGGAACTGCGCTTGCCGATGCGGATGTGGTGGATGTCGCCGCGGATGACCGCCAGGGGCCAGACCGAGCTTTCATCACCAATTTCCACGTCGCCGATGACCACGGCGGTCGGGTCGATCCAGCACCGGGCACCGACGACCGGGCGGGTGCCCTGGAATGCACGGATGTTGTCCATGCGACCATGCTAAAGCAAACGCCGGCGTCGGGTTGCCCGACGCCGGCGTTCAAACCACGGATCCGATGTTCTGGATCAGAAGTAGGCGCGTACTCCGAAGACGAAGTTGCGACCGATCTGCGGGGCGTCATCCTTCAGGAACGAGGTGCTGTTGCGAATGTCCTCGTCGAGCAGGTTGCGGCCCTGGAGGTAGAACTCGAGCTCCGCGTCTCCACCCGCCAGCGGGAGGAAGTAGGCGATCTCGGCATTCAGCAGATCGTAGCCGGGCGTCGGCGTCTCGAACTCGGCCGTGTCCGTGTGGTCGTCGGCATTGATCCAGGTGACATTGGCACCCCAGCGCTCCGTATCCCAGTCGACACCGACACCGATGCGCTGCGGCGGGATGCGAGGCACATTGGAGCCGTCTGCCAGTTCCGCGTCCACATAGTCGTAGAAGCCGAACAGCTGCCAGCGCCCAAGGTCCGTTAGCCCAAAGTCATAGCGCAGCTCGATCTCACCGCCGGTGAAGTCGGCGTCCTGCTGTTGCCAGACTGCCACCGGGAAGCCGTCTTCCATCTCGCCCGTGTTGGCCTGGTAGATATAGTCGTCATAGTCATCCAGGTAGAGGGTGACGGCGCCGGTGAGGGAGCCGCTGTGGATACGGTAGGTGGCGGCGTAGTGGTTATTGGTCTCCTTGTTGAGGTTCGGGTCACCGATCTCAAAGGTCTGTGTGGCAATGTGTGGACCATTGGAGAACAGCTCATAGGACGAGGGTGCACGCTCGGCGCGGGCGATCTCAAAGGTCAGATGTGAGAAATCGTTGACCTCCCATTTGGCGCCCAGGGAAACGCTGAAAGGGTTGAAATCGCGGGAGGCCGGCACGGGCGGCTCATCATCGTGCTCTTCCTCGCCGTGCTCCTCCTCTTCATGCTCGTGCTCGATCAGGAAGGAGTCGATCTGCGTGTCCTCATAGCGCAGGCCGAAGTCGATCAGGAAACTGTCGTTGATCTCCCAGGTTTCGACCAGGAACAGGCCCCAGGTCTCCGTGGTGGACGGTGGTACGAAGGCTTCCTCACCCACGGCGGAGAAGTCACTGTCCGACCACTGCAGGCCAAAGGCGCCCTGAAGCACGCCAATCGGATTGTGCGACAGCTGCAGTCGCAGGTCCGTGGCTTCGCTGTCGAACACGGTCCCGGTTTCCACGCCTTCGAATTCCGTGTGCGTGTAGTCGGTGATGCCCACCTTGAGGTCGAATTCGGAGAAGCCAGCGAACGGGTCCGTGCCGTTCAATACGGCATCGATGCGCTCAGATTCGAGGTCGATGGTCACGATTTCCTCTTCTTCCTCTTCACCTTCGTGGTCGTGGTCCTCGTCATGGTCTTCATCATGATCGTGGTCCTCATCTTCGTCACCGTGCGCGTGCTCGTGACCACCGGGGATACCGTAATTGCTGTTGTAAGCGGTGTAGGAGATACCTGCGCGCCAGTTATCGCCGATCCAGGCGCCACCGATCGAGCCACCCTCGTTGTCGAGGAAGCTGTTCTCGAGCACGCCGGTCATTTCCTCTTCCTCATGATCGTGATCGTCGTCGTGGTCTTCGCCCTCGTGATCGTCATCGTGGTCCTCATCCGGGAAGAGCTCTGCAGCGCCCGGGATTTCATAATCGTCTGTCCGGCGGTAGAAACCACTGACATGGAACGCAAAGCTACCGGTACCAAAATCGAGCCGGCCGGCGCCGAAGCGTTCGTCAGCTGCCGAGTCACCCTGAATCATCACGCGTCCTTCAAAGCCGTCTTCCGGTACGGCAAGGGGAATCGTATTGGTGACGACGTTGACCACGCCGCCAATGGCGCTGGAGCCGTAGAGCAGCGTGTTCGGACCAAGCAGCACCTCGATTGAATCTGCGAGGAATGGTTCCGTTGCCACGGCGTGGTCCTGGCTGGGTGCGGAGGCATCGAAAATATTCATGCCGTCCTGGAGGACGCCAATGCGGGCCTTCTGCTGGCCTCGGATCACCGGGCGCCCGACGTTCTGGCCGAAGCTTGCGTTCGACAGGCCAGGCAAGCGGCTCAGCGTATCGCCCAGCGAGTTGGTGACCTCGCTGTTGAGGTCTGAGCCCTGGAGTACCACAGCGGACTGGGTCAGTTCGGTGGAGGCGCGGTCGATCGGGGTCGCAGTGACGACCACTTCTTCGATATCAAGTCGGTCTTCTGACGCCTGGTCACCGGTCTGTGCAGCCGCCTGTGAAGCTGCAAGTACAAGTGCGCTGGTGATGGCGCAAGCCAGACTTCGGCGACGAAGTCCGGTAAGGGATTGGGTGTTCATGCAAGTTTGCTCCTGAAACTTTTCTACAACGCATTGCCGCGCGCCCCACGCGGGCGGCACGGTTAAGGACGTTCGGTTGAGAGATCAGGAGTAAACGGGGGGTGCGCGTGCCTCGGCAAACGTCTGGGTGACAGGGGTGCTGACGGGCGTATAGCTGTGCGAAAAATGCGCTGCGCACGGCGCCACGGGAACCGCTGGCTCCGGTGCCACCGTGATGTGCTGGATACCTGCCGCCATGGGGCATAGCGTGCAGGCCTCGTCGTGCGCTTCGGCCTCGTGTTCAAGCTCGTGCGCAAGCACATAGGACTGGGCGCCCAGAAAGAGCGTGATGAGTACCGCGTAGCGCCAGCCGTAGCCGGTGAGTTTGAGCCTTCGCACGCCGCAATTATGGGGCGCAGTGAGACAGGCTACAAGGGCGCTGTATCCCGTCCTGGCGCAGGTTTTCTAAGGCGAAGCGGAAGCGGCCAGGGAGGTTCCTTCCGGAGGGTTCGGTAAAGATGCCGGCTGGTAGCGAATCACACGGTCTCCGCGGGCCTGCGTTTCAAGACCCAGCCATTGTTTCGTACCCTGTTCGTACCACAGACGGATGGCACCGTCTCTCATGGTGAGCAGGTACTCGTCGCTGGCCACGGTCACCCCGCCGACATCGAAGGGCGCCGGACCGACCGGCACGATGGTGACGTCCTTTACCTCACCGGTTTGGGCATTCAGCAGCTGCTGTGCGTCAAGAATATCCGGGTTCCAGTACGCGAACGTCTGGAGGCACGGCGCTTCGACCGATGCGGATTCTTCATTACGTTCGATCGTGAAGCCCGTATCCACGGCAGTGCCTCGAACCAGGAACTCGTCTCCGTTGTCGTTGGTGGTCGATTCGATACCCTTGAGGCAGTCGCCCCGCCAGGTTTCACGGTTGTCATGGGCGTAGCGATAGGCAGTGATGAACAACACCTCCACTTCGAAGCGCGCTTCGATATCGATCTGCTCCACCTCGCCGGCGCTGCGTAGATCGAAGCGGTGGTAGCCGATTCGGCGGTCGTCCAAGAGAACGTCGAAGGTCCAGGAGGCAGCGCGCGGTTCCACTGGAAGGTCACCGATACTGTCCGCCGAGCTGAGCGACGAAAAGCCCAAGGCCGCGAGACCAGCACTCAATGCCATAAGCAGCAAGGGTAGACTGGCGCGACCTGACGTTCGTCGCGCCGAAGAGCAGATGGTCCCTGTCGGTGATGTGGTGATGGCTTCCATCCGTTTCGTCTGACAGCAGGCCAAGGCCTACTTGTCCAAGCCCTTGCCGGTGACCAGCATCTGCGCCTGCTCGAGCAGGGTCGGCCGGCGCGTGCGTCGGTAACCTGGCTCAAGGAACGTACTGTCGATGATCGATTCGGCGATCAGGCAGAACAGGGGCAGGATTACCGCCCAGCCAATACCGATGACCAGCAGACTGATCACAGGGTCGCTGAACTGCACAGCGCCAAGCCCCGCGCCAGCGGCAAAGGCAAGGGGGCCGCCGATGCCGCCGAAAACGGCGGCCAGCCACCAGCTCCGCTTGACCCACGCCAGGCTGACGTTGATGGTCGTTGCGAAGTTGACCCAGAGCGCGACAATCCACAGCGGCGCGAACGGTCCAATGCCCGGTGCCGTGGGGTAGCTGAGCACGCCGGTCCAGACAAGGATGCTCTCCCAGACCAGACCGAGAAGAGCGGCAAGGAACAGCGTAAATGCCTCTTTCTTCCAGGCAGGAACGGACAGCAGATGTGCGGCAGCAACCAGCGCAACGGCGACGATACCGATCCAGGGCTGACCGCTGGCCGCAAAGAAAACGGCGGCGAACCATCCCACGTTGTAAAGAATAAAATTTTTGACTGACGCTCCCATCACGAAACGAGCCTTTTGATTTGATGGGTGCAGTTTGCGCGGGCCACGGTGAAACATTCGTGGGTCACCGGTGAACGAACCGTGAACCCTGTCGGTCCCTCCTGCCGCGGCAGATCAGATCAACCGGTCAGTTCGTAACGGGAACCGGGAAAGCGGACCGTCACCGTCGTGCCCGAGCCGGGTTCAGAGTCGAAATCAACCGACCAATTGAAGCGTTCCGTCAGTCGCTTGACGATGGTAAGTCCGACACCGAAACCGCCCCGCTGGCGGCCCTTGCTGAAGAACGCCTCGAAGATCTGTTCGACCTCGTGTTCATCCATGCCCGCTCCGGTGTCCTCGATTTCGACCTGGCTGCGATCGATGCGCACGGTGACGCTACCGGCATCGGTGTACGCGAAGGCATTGCGGACCAGATTACCGATTACGCTCTCGACGACCTTATTGGGCGCCAGGACGAACAGGCGGCAGCGCTCTTCAAGACGTGGCTCGATGGGCGCGTCGGGGTAAATAATGCGCATCCGCTCGAGCTCCAGGGCGGCAATTTCATTCACGCACACCCAGTCACGGTCAAGACCCTCCTCCCACTCGCGCGCAAGCAGCAGAAAGGCCTCGGTCAGGCGGTTCATGTCGCTGGCGTTGTTGCGGATGCGTTCCACAAGGTCGCGTTCGCGCCCGTCCGCGGGAAGGGTTTTGAGCAGCCGCTCGGCGGCCATCTTGATGACGGTCAGCGGCGTGCGCAGTTCATGGCTGGCATCCCGGGTGAAGTGCCGTTCGCGCTCCGTGTATTCCGTGACCTTGCGTATCAGGTCCTGGAGCGCTTCCTGCAGCACAACAATTTCCTCGTCGGGGTCGAGGGACGGGTCGATTGTCAGGGCTTTCGGATCCGGTGCCGAAGGGTCGAGTTCCTGCACCTGGTGGGCGAGGGCGACGATGGGCGAGACCGCCTGCCGGGAGACGCGATAGGCGCTGTAGAGCGATAGATAGATCACGGTCAGTGCAAGCGAGAGGGGAATCAGGCCAAACAGGGTGACCAGCTGCTCGACCTGTTCCACTTCGAACACAAACAGCGCACGCTCCGCACCGTGTACGCTGACCAGTGCCAGCAACTCGCGTGGCTGATCGAGCTTGTGGAAGCCGGGTTCCAGGTTGTGCAGAAAGTCCGGCAGGCCGTCGCCGTGGTCACTGCGGTAGGTGGTGAGGTTCTTGGTGTCGGGCAGCGGCTGGCCTGGGTTGGCGGCTTCCTGGGACCAGTAGTACTCCGCCTCGCCGATGAGCGCCTGCTCAATGAGCACGTTCTCGACCAGGCGCGCGGCGACGAAGATGCCGACGAGAACGGCAAGGGAAATGTAGATGGCTTGGAGAAGCAGGCTCCGTCCGAGCCTGCGGTTCAGTCCTTTGTCAATCGCCATCGATCTCGGCAAGCCGGTAGCCCAGGCCCTGCACCGTGTGCAGCAGCGGTTGGTCGAATGGCTTGTCGATGACCTTGCGCAGGTTATACAGGTGGCTGCGCAGGGCGTCGCTGTCCGGGACGATGTCGTCCCAAACGGCGCGTTCAAGGTCACGACGGCTGATGACCTTCGGCGATGCCTTCATGAGCGCGATCAGAAGCTTCAGGCAAATGGGCGTCAGCGTCAGGGATTTGCCGGCGCGTTCTACCTCATCGGTGCCCGTGTTCAGCGTGAGGTCCGATACCCGCAGCACCTGGCTGGTGAGTTCCCCAGACGCGCGACGCAACATGGCGTTCAGCCGGGCGTCCAGCTCGTCCATCTCGAAGGGCTTGACCAGGTAGTCGTCGGCACCTGCGTCGAGGCCGGCGACCTTGTCTTCCAGCGTGTCGCGGGCCGTCAGCATCAGGATTGGCGTGTCTTTACCCGCTTCCTCGCGCAGCTTCCGGCAAATTTCCATACCGTCCAAACCGGGAAGCATCAGGTCGAGCACAATGGCGTCAAAGCTCTCGGTCACCGCCAGGTGCAAGCCGGTCAGGCCGTCGGCGGCGTAGTCCACCTCGTAACCCTCAGATTCGAGGTGGTCCCCGACCATCGCAGCGATGTCGTGGTTATCTTCTACTAGCAGGATTAAGCTCACGGGATTTTATCCTCATTTTAATGGTGGCGAGTGTAGTACCGCGCCGTGAATCCCGTGTTAAGAGCGGAGCGTGCCGCGGGGCGTGCGGATGGCCGGTCTGGCGGGTGCGTCGGGTCCGGTTTCTTGCGCATTCATTGGGTTTTGACGGCCGGATTGGCTAAGATGTGCGCCCTTGCACGTCCGCTGCCCTGAGAACTGTCTGCATGTCACCGCCCAAGCACGTTATTTGCGTCGGAGCCGGCCCCGCCGGTCTGACCGCTGCCCGCCACCTGGCCCGCGAGGGTGTGCGCGTTACCGTGCTTGAGCGCGATCCAAAGCACGTGGGCGGAATCTCACGCACCGAAGAGTACAAGGGCTTCCGCTTCGATGTCGGCGGCCATCGCTTTTTCTCAAAATCGGCGGAGATCGAGGCGCTTTGGGAGGAGATACTCGGCGATCAACTCATTACACGACCGAGAAAATCCCGCATTTTTTACAACCGCAAGCTCTTCAACTACCCGCTCAGTGCCCTGGATGCGCTGACCAAGCTGGGCTTTTTTGAGTCTTGCTACTGCGGCCTCTCTTACATGAAGGCACGGGCTTTTCCGATCCGCAACCCGCGTAGCTTCGAGGACTGGGTCGTCAACCAGTTTGGCCGCAGGCTCTACAACATTTTCTTCAAGACCTACACGGAAAAGGTCTGGGGCATGAAATGCCGGGAGATTTCCGCCGATTGGGCGGCCCAGCGCATCAAGGGTCTGTCCCTGGGCAAGGCCATTCAGCAGGCGCTGACGCCCGGCTTCATCAAGCGCAAAACCAGCACGCCGAAAACGCTCATTGAATCTTTTCGCTATCCGCGGCTTGGGCCCGGACAGATGTGGGAAGCGGCGGCGGACCAGGTGCGGGAAGCCGGTGGCGAAGTGCTCATGGGTATGAACGCTGACCGTCTCGTTCGCGACGAGGAAAGTGGCGAATGGACAGTCCACGCCACGGATGCCGAGGGCGGCCAGCATGAGTTCCGGGGTGAGCACGTGATTTCGTCCATCGCGCTTCGGGACCTCGCGGGCTGCTTCGATCCTCCGCCGCCCGAGCCCATCGCGACGGCGGCCCGGTCGCTGCGTTATCGGGATTTCCTCACGGTCGCGCTCATCGTTCGAGATGTCGACTGTTTTGACGATAACTGGATCTACATCCATGAGCTCGGCGTCAAGGTCGGACGCATCCAGAACTTCAAGTCCTGGTCCCCGCACCTGGTTCCGGATCCGGACCTCAACTGCCTGGGCCTGGAGTATTTCTGTTTCGAAGGAGACGGTCTGTGGGATACGGCGGACGAAGCACTGATCCGCCTTGCCGACGAAGAGCTGATCCAGTTGGGTCTCGTGACCGCCGGGCATGTGATGGATGGCCGCGTCATCCGCCAGCCCAAGGCCTATCCGGTCTATGACGAGAACTACGAGGAGCGTATTGCCCTGTTCCGATCCTGGCTGGATAAGGAGCGACCGGGTCTGCATCCGGTTGGCCGCAACGGCATGCACAAGTACAACAACCAGGACCACGCCATGATGACCGCCTTGCTGACGGCGGAGAACATCCTGCAGGGCAATGATGCGTGGGACGTCTGGCAGGTCAACGAGGACGCCGAGTACCACGAGGCGGGCGATGATCGCACCCTGGCACTCAAGAGTGAGCGGCTTGTTCCGCAGCGCCTGAAGGCCGTAGATGAGACCGCGGGGAACGCCACGGACACGGCCGCAGAAAAAGCCTCAGAGAAAGCCTCAGAGAAAGATGTCGCCTAGGCGGTCGCCGACCGGCGCTCACTGAGATAGCGCAGATACCCGAGCGGTATGGCTGCAGCGCAGCACAGAAAAAAGAGCACCTGTGCCGGCACGACGGCGAACGCAAAAGCGATGCCCTTCAGCCGCGCTATTTCGCGATAAAAGCCCCATTGCAGGGCGACGATCAGCCCCACCAGCAAGAGCCCCAGCCACAGCAGCGGGGGCCAGAACACGGCGGCGAGCAGGACGGGTACGAGGGCAGCCGCTGCCACGGTGGCGATCTTGGCCCTGGGGTTGGTGTTGAGTGCGGCCTCGTCCTTGCCCCGTCGCAGCAGCAGCGCCATCCACGGCACGCCGCGCCGAAAGATGTCCGTGCGCACCATGTCCACCAGTCCCCAGTCCTTGAGGTGTGTACAGTTCATGTCCTTGCGCAGGCGAATCTTCCAGCCCTGGTCGCGCAGCCGATAGCCAAATTCAATGTCCTCAATGCTGGGGCGGTCGTAGGCGCGACCGAATCCCCCCGCGGCATCGAAGGCCTGACGTCGAACGAGTCCGCAGCCGGTCCAAAACGTGCTTGCCTCCGAATCACCCTGCTGGTGTACCCAGCGGTGGTAGAGATTGCGGTATTGGGAGAGAAAGGCCGGATGTCCGGGGTGTTCGTCGTAGCTGCCGAAGACGGCGCCGACCTCTGGCGCTGCGAGCAATACCTCTACGCCTTTGCGGACCGTGTCGGGATGGACGACGACGTCGGCGTCGACGGTCATGATCAGGTCCCCGGCAGCGGCCTCCACCCCGTGATTACGGGCCACGGCGGGGCCGGAGTTCCTGTCCAGGCGCAGGTAACGAACGCCGTGCCGCTCGGCCGCCTCGCGAGCGGCCTGCGTGGGTGAAGCGTCATCGATGACGATGATTTCAAGGGCCGGCCAGTCCGAGGCCGTGAGCCCCGCAAGACAGCGTTCGAGCCAGTCCCCGGCGTTGTAGGTCGGTACGACCACCGAGACCATCGGCTGGGCTTCAGCATTCCGGGCGCCCGCTTGCCCCGGATCAGTCTTCACGCACGCAGCTCCAGGCGATGGTCGACAGGGCCAGGGCGCCTGCGGAGATCAGGAAGATCGCGCTCTTGTCTTCGACGCGGCTGACAAACAGGGCGATCCCCAGGCTGACCACGAGCTGCGGCAGGACGACGGAGAGATTGAACAGGCCCATGTAGCGGCCCATCTCGTGCTGCTTCACGCGCTGGGAAACGATGGCGAAGGGCAGGCTGACAATCGCGCCCCAGCCGATGCCGACCACGGCCATGAGCAGGAAGATGGCCATCGGTGTGCCGGCGAAGAACCACAGGCCGATGTAACCAACGGTCATGCAGGCCAGGGCCAGCGTGTGTGTCCGCACGCGGCCAATGCGGTGCGCCAGGGGTTCGAGCGCGAGGGCGGGCAGCAGGGCGCCGATCGCGTTGAGGACCAGGAAGGCCATGGAGCCAACCCGGCCCTTGTCGATGTCCGAAAGGTCCGGTAGGGCGAAATCCACGTACGCAAACAGAAACACAAAGGTCGTCTGGATGCCGATCCAGCTGAAGGAGTGGGCGGCGATGATGCGCCGGAAGGCCACGAGGTCTTCATTGGCGCGACTCCCTCGGCCCCGGTCCAGTAGCGCCTGCCCCACCAGGAGCACGGTGACAAGCAGGCACAGAATTTCGGCGTAGTAACTTTCCGGCTCGACGCCGGCGATGCGGCGACCCATGGCGTAGATGTCGTATACCAGGAAGCCCCACAGGGGGCGAATGGCGACGAGCATGCCGCGCAGGGAGCCGGAATCCGCCGCTTCCTCATCAACCTCATCTTCGCCGGGCAGGGTGCGCGGCTCGGTGATGAACAGCGTTGGCACGATGGAGAACAGCAACACCAGCACCGCACCGAAGTAAATCAGTACGTAGTTATCCCAGATCGCGCCCACGGCGTAGGCGAGTACGCCGAAGGTGCCGGAGATCGTCTGCATCCAGGTGTAGCCGCGCGTTCGCTCGTCCCCTTCGTCGGTGACGTCCGCGATAATCGACCGGGTCGGATTGAAACTGACGTTGATGGCGAGATCGAGGGTCAGCGCAACCGCGATGGCAACGCCGAGAATGCCCCCCACGCCCAGCGAGCTGGAAATGACGTCGATGTGCGGTAGCGCCAGCAGCATCAGGGAGGCGAGGACCCCGCCGATGAGAATGAAGGGCCGCCGCCGGCCGTTCCAGAACCACACCTTGTCTGAGATGATCCCGATCAGTACCTGGCCGATGATGCCCGCCAGCGGGCCCGCCGCCCAGACCAGGCCAACGTCGTGAATGTCCAGCTCGTACTGGGTCGTCAGGATCCAGCTCAGGGCCGAAATCTGCACTGAAAGTGCAAAGCCCATGGCCGTCGACGGCAGGCTGAGCAGGGCGAAGAAGCCAGGCGTGCGGTTGCGCTGGAAGGGCAGGCCAATGCGACCGGGGCTTTCCGTTGCTGGCGTTGTGGTCGAGCGTGATTCGGCGGAAGGAGGCGTTGGTGTCGACAAGGGTCAGGGTCCGTGTCGGGCGACGTGGCCCGGAGTGCGCCTCACCTTAAGCGTGACGTCTTGGTTGTGCCTGCCTTGGGGCGGTGAATACGAATTCAGCGTTCACGACCGCCGCAGGAGCCGCGAACCACCAAAGAGGGCGCCAGCAGGTCCGTGCGGGCCTCTTCCCCGGCGATCATGCGCAGGAGCTTGTCGACCAGGAGGTCGGCGGCTGCCGACGTGTCCTGCCTGACCGTGGTCAGCGCTGGGGACAGGTAGCGGGCCGCGTGAATGTCATCGAAGCCGACCACCGAAATGTCCCCGGGCACGCTCAGACCGGCTTTGTTCAGGCATCGGACGGCGCCAATGGCGATGAGGTCGCTCACCGCGAAGATTGCATCGAAGGGCTGTCCCGAATCCAGCAGGCGCTGTGTGGCTTCGAAGCCGACGGTCTCTGGCCCCTGCGCATCGATTTGCAGCGCTGGGTCAGGCTCGAGCCCCGCCTCGGCCAGTGCTGCGACGTGCCCTTCGTAGCGGCGTTTGAATTCCGGGCAGCGGTCAGTGATGTCACCGATGAAGGCGATGCGCCGGCGCCCGAGGCCGAGCAGGTGTTCTGAGGCGAGGCGCCCGCCGGCAAAGTTGTCGCAGCCCACGGCGTGGGCTTCGATGCCTGGCTGCGTCGCACCCCAAATCACGAAATGCGCGTCTTCGGAAAGGAGCTTCGCGAGCTTGTCCGTGAAGCTGATGTAGTCGCCATAGCCCAGCAGGATGATGCCGTCCGCCCGGTTGCTGGCTTCGTACTCGTAGTGCCAGTCTTTGCTCAGCTGCTGGAAGGACACCAGCAGGTCGAAATTCCTGCGGTTGGCGGCGCGTGAGATGTTGCTCAGCATGGACAGAAAAAAGGGGTTGATCTGGGAGTTGTCGGTGGTCGAGTCCTCGAACAGCAGCAGGGCCAGCGTATGGCTGGTCTGGGAGCGCAGGCCGGCCGCGCTGCGGTCGACCTGGTAGTTCAACTCGCGCGCAATGCGCTGGACCTTTTCCCGCGTTTCGGGGCTGACGAGCGGGCTGTTTCTCAAGGCGCGCGACACCGTCGCCTGAGAGACGCCGGCACGGTGTGCGATGTCAAATGATGTCGTCTTGCCTGAGCCCAAGTGGCGTCGCCCTGATCTGTGTTGGTTAGGGGAGACTGTCCAACCGCTTGAATTGTACCATTGTTTCAGGGAAATCATGATCTTGCGCTGAGTTGCCCTCCGTGCGCCTCATGGCTTGCCGCCGCTACCATGACGGTTAGCAAAAAACCATGACGGTTCAAGGGTTTCCGTGTGAATGATCGGCCTGAATACGTTTGCAATCCCTTGCTGCCGTTCGTGAGGAGCCGCACACTTGCCGCACCAGCTCATGTGTTGGAGGCACAGATGCAACATAAGAAAGTTATCCGCCGTAAAGAACTGGCGGCAACCATTTCTCTCATGCTGGCCACCTCGACGGCCGTCTACGCTCAAGACGAAGTCGATGAAACCGAGGACCAGGCGACCGAAACTGAACAAACCGAAGACCAGGCCGATCTGGGTACCGTGTATGTCACCGGTATCCGCGCGGGTCTGCAGAGCTCCGTCGACATCAAGCGAAACGAATCGTCGATCGTCGAAGCGGTCTCTGCCGAGGAAATCGGCAAGCTGCCCGACCTGTCCATCACCGATTCCCTGGCGCGTTTGCCGGGTGTCACGGCGCAGCGCCTGAACGGGCGCAGCCAGGTGATCAGCGTTCGTGGCCTTGGGCCCGATTTCACGACGGCGCTGCTTAACGGACGCCAGCAAGTCAGCACCAGTGACAACCGCGGCGTCGAGTTTGACGCTTACCCCGGTGAGCTCATCCAGACCGCCGTGGTCTACAAGACCCCGGACGCCGCACTCATGGGCCAGGGTCTTGCCGGCACCGTCGACCTGCGAACGATTCGCCCCCTGGAGTATGGCGAGCGCGCCGCGACGGCCAACGCCCGTTACGAGTGGAACGACATCGACGCGCTGAACGGCGACGCGGACGACGACGGCTGGCGCGGAAGCTTCTCCTACGTCGACCAGTTCGCTGACGACACGGTGGGTGTGGCCTTCGGTCTGGCCTACATCGATTCTCCGGCACAGAGCGAACGCTACAACGCCTGGGGCTATCCGGAAGGTCCGGATGGCGCCCTGGTCATCGGCGGCGCCAAGCCCTTCGCGCAGAGCAACAACCTCGAGCGTACGGGCATCATGGGCGTGGTCGAGTGGCAGCCAAGCAGTACCTTCAACACGGCCGTGGACATCTACTACACGGACTTCGACGAAACGCAGCTGCTGCGCGGTATCGAGCTTCCGTTCTGGTGGGGTGGCGCGGGTGAGGTGCTTTTGCCCGGTTTCACGGTCAATGACGGTTTGATTACCGACGGTACCTTCGAGAATGTCACCGGGGTTATCCGTAACGACCTTAACCGACGCGAAGCGGAGCTGTGGGCCGCCGGTTGGAACGCGCAGTGGAGCATCGGGGACAACTTCGTCCTGATCGGCGACCTGAGCTACTCGGAAGTCGACCGCACGGACTCGCTGCTTGAAACCTACTCCGGCTTCTGCAACAACTTCTCCGGTTGCGCGCAGGACACCGTCAGCTTCAATCTCGGCCCGGGCCGCGGCGCCATCTTCGGCACCGATCTTGACTACACGAGCCCGGACATCGTGCTCACCAGCCCGCGTGGCTGGGGCGGAAACATCGTGCCGGGTGGCCAGCTGGGTTACTTTAACAACCCGAACATCACCGATGAGCTGACGGCCGTGGACGTACGCGGTGAGTACACCTTTGATGAGGGCTTCGCATCCAGCATCGAGTTCGGCGTCAACTACACCACGCGCGAGAAGATCAAGACCGCGGATGAGTTCTTCCTTGCGTTGCCGAACGGAGCGCTGGAAGCGCCGCTGCCTGCGAACACCTCGATCACCAACCTGAGCTTTCTGGGCATTCCCGGCATGATCACCTACGATCCGCTCGCGGCCGTGAACGATGGCACTTATGTGTTGACGCGCAACCCCGACGACGACGTGGTCATTAAGTCGTGGCAGGTCGAGGAAGATGTGTGGATTCCCTGGCTCATGCTGAACTATGAGGTGCTGTGGGGCGACACGCTCGTCACCGGTAATGTGGGTGTTCAGTACGTGGATACAGACCAGAGCTCCTTCGCCATTTCCGGTAGCGGCGACACGGATCCGGTGCTCGTGCCTACGACCGGTGGTGCCACTTATGAGGAATGGCTCCCCAGCCTGAACCTGACCTTTCAGTTCATGAACGACTCGTTCATTCGCTTCGCCTACGGGCGCACGCTAGCCCGCCCGCGCATGGACGACCTGCGCGCCGGTCTGCAGTGGGGCTACAACGAGGAGTTCGAAGACTCGGATGACATCAACCAAAGTCCCTGGAGCGGCAGCGGCGGTAACCCAGAGCTGCGTCCGTGGATTGCCGACGCCTTCGATCTGTCCTTCGAGAAGTACTTTCTCGATGGACTTAGCTACTTCGCCATCGCCTACTTTTATAAGGACCTCGACTCGTGGGTTCTGACCGCGCCGCAGGTGTATGACTTCACCGGTTTCCCGATCGGTGACGGCGATGAGCCGGTGTTGCGTGAAGGTCTGGTCTCCGTCCCGGTGAACGGTTCGGGTGGCGACATCAGTGGCTGGGAAGTCTCCGGGGCCCTGGCCCTGAGCGCCTTCACTGATTCCTGGTGGGGTGGCTTCGGTGTCATCGGTAGCGCGTCCTTCACGGACAGTTCCATCGAGGATTCGCCGGGCAACGAAATCAGCGTGCCGGGTCTCTCGGAGGACGTTTACAACCTGACGGTGTACTACGAGACCGATCGTTGGTCGGCCCGTGTCAGCGGCCGCGAGCGCAGCGACTTCCTGGGCGAAGTGGCCGGCTTCGGTAACGGTCGTGACTTCCGGACCGTCCAGGGCGAGACAGTCGTCGACGCCCAGGCAAGCTACTTCTTCGGTGGTCGCCTGGAAGGCCTGACCCTCCTGGCCCAGGTGCTTAACCTGACGGATGAGGAGTTCGTGACCTTTGGGAACGAGGACGAACGCCAGGTTATCGACTTCCAGCGCTATGGTAGGACCTATCTGCTCGGCGTGGCCTACACCTGGCAGTAAGCCCGGTTGGCTGTAAGCCCGGTGCCCGCGAGGGCACCGCATCCCAAGTTCAGAGCGCCCCGCCCACCGGCGGGGCGCTTTGCGTTTCCTGCCCGAATAACGCACATTGAAGCCCATGCATCAGCCTGAACCCACACGGGTCCTTGTCGTCGGCGGCGGCACAGCCGGATGGCTGGCGGCCGCTTCGCTCGCGCGACTGCTTGGGCCGGCCGCACGGGTCGAGCTGGTCGAATCCGAGGCCATCGGTACCGTGGGCGTCGGCGAGGCGACGATTCCACAGATTCGCCTGCTCCTCGGCGTGCTCGGCATCAACGAGCTGGACTTCATGCGTCACACCAGCGCCACCATCAAGCTGGGGATTCAGTTCGAGGGCTGGGGCGTTCCCGATAGCGCCTACATGCACGCGTTCGGCGCCACGGGTCGCGCCCTGGGGCATGCGCCGTTCCATCACTACTGGCTGCGCGCCCAGGACCAGGGCCTGCCGTCTGACCTGTGGGATTATTCACCGAACCTCCAGGCGGCCCGGCAAAATCGCTATGCAAGCGTGGCGCCGGATCCCAAGGCAGGGCACGAGGGGCTGGTCCACGCTTATCACTTCGATGCCTCTAAGGTGGCCGTATACCTGCGGCGCTACGCTGAGCATGTGGGCGTCAAACGCCATGAGGGCCGTATTGTCGAGACGCGCCTGCGCCCGGAGGACGGTTTTATCGGCGCCGTGTGTCTCGAAGACGGACGAGCCCTCACGGCGGACCTCTTCATCGACTGCACCGGCTTTCGTGGCCTGTTGATCGAGGAGGCACTGGGTGCCGGTTTTGAGGACTGGAGTCATTTTCTCCCCTGTGACCGGGCCGTGGCCGTGCAGTGTGAGGGCACCAAGCCACTGGTTCCTTACACGCGGGCCATTGCCCGGGACGCCGGCTGGCAGTGGCGCATTCCGCTCCAGCACCGCACGGGTAACGGGCACGTATTCTGCAGCGCCCATATGAGCGAGGACGAGGCCACGGAAACCCTTCTGAAGGGCCTCGATGGCGACCCGACCGGAACGCCGCGGGTGATTCGATTCACCACCGGAATGCGAAAGCAATTCTGGAAGCACAACTGTGTTGCGCTGGGGCTGGCAAGCGGGTTCATGGAGCCGCTGGAGTCCACCAGCATCCACCTGGTGCAATCCGGCGTGGACCGCCTCGTGAAGCTGTTTCCGGGGCCGCAGCCCGACCCAGCGACAATCACAGAGTACAATCGTCAAACGCGGAGGGAGTTCGAGCTGATTCGTGACTTCCTGGTGCTCCATTACCATGCCAACCAGCGACAGGGGACGTTCTGGACGGCATGCCGCAGCATGGCGCTGCCCGATGGCCTGCAACACAAGTTGGCCATGTTCCGCGCCACGGGCGGTATTTTCCGGGAGCCGGAAGACCTGTTTGCCGAAGAAGCCTGGCTACAGGTCATGATCGGGCAGGGCATAACGCCCGAGGCCTGGCACCCGATGGCCGACCGCTTGCCTCATGAGCAGCTTGCGCGGTTCATGAGTCAGCAGAAGCGGTCGGTACAATCGTTGATTGGTGGGCTAAGCCCCCATTCGGAATTCATAGCGCGCCACTGCGCGGAATGAAGGGAGCGGACAAATGGTGTTGCTACGCCGCCTCATGGTGGTCCTGCTGGCGCTGAGCTGCGCGCCGGCCTTTGCCCAGGCAACGGCGCCCGTGAGCGTTGAGTTTTCGCTGCATGCGCCCGGCCTGTCGCAGGAAGAGGTCGTGTATCTCAGCGGCGGGACACCTTCCTTGGGTAACTGGGATCCCCGGGCCGTGCGCATGGAGTATCACGGCAATGACACCTGGCGGGCGATTGTTGTGTTTAGACGTGCCATGTCGGTTGAGTACCGCTACACGCTAGGCTCCAATGACCGCGTCGGCGCCGATTACCGCGGTCAGCCCATGCAGAACCTGCGCGTTATCGCCCAGCGCAACCTCGATGTCACCGACGAGATCCTGTCCTGGACCGATGCGGAGACGGTGGTCGAGCCCCGCGGCCAGTTATCCGGTGACATCCGCTACCACCGGCATGTCCGCGGCGACGCGCTGCCAGCAAGGGATATCGTTGTCTGGCTGCCGCGCTTCTACGCGCTGAACACGGGTGACGCTTACCCCGTCCTCTACCTGAATGACGGCGAAAACATCTTCGACCCGGCCACGGCGAAAGGGGGGCGTGACTGGGGCGTCGACGAGGCCATGCAGCAACTGATCGACGACGACCTGCTGGAGCCGATGATCGTCGTGGGCATCTACAGCACGGCCGATCGGCTGAACGAGTACACGCCGGGCGTCGATGGTGAGGACTACATGCGCTTCGTGGTAGAAACGGTCAAGCCACTGATCGACCGACGCTACCGTACGCGGGAAGGCCGGCATCACACGTTCGTGGGTGGCGCTGCCATGGGCGGTCTCATTGCCTTTGCGACAGCCTGGACCTACCCGGAGGTCTTCGGCGGTGCGCTTAGCTTCTCACCGGCCTTTCAGCTCGAAGGGCGCATTGACGCCTTGCCGTGGTTCGCCGAGCGCGCCGGGGAGCAGCGCCCCGTGTTCTTCTACCTTGATGTGGGGGGTGAGGGCGGTGACGCACTGTTGCAGCCCGGTGTCGAAGCCATGGTCGATCTGTTAAGGAGCTGGGGTTATCGGCCGGAGCGCAACTATGTATTTATCCGTGACATGGATGCGGACCACGGGATTCCCGCCTGGTCCGAACGCTTCCCCGAGGCGCTGGCGCGCTCCGTGCGAGGTGCCCGCCGGCTCGAAGCGCTGGCACAGCGCAACGAGGCCGGCGAGGGTTCCAGCGCCTTCAATAGCGGATTTCCAGTAACCGTACCGAACGTGGCGCCAGCGTCATCGGTCCGCTGAGGTTCACGGTTCCGCCACCGAGTACGTCAACGGCTCCGACCGCTCCATCCAGCCGCTCCTCGAAGCGGGTCATCGGCAGTTCGATGGCCGTATCGTTCTTGTTCATGACCACCATGACGGCGCCGGAATCGTTGTAGCGAAAGTAGGTGTACACCTCGCCAATGGGTGCGAACTGCATGAATGCGCCGTTGTGGACGACTTCAGCGCCTCGGCGCCAGTTCAGCAGCTGCCGCAGGAAGGCCTGCGCCTCAAGTTCATCTTCGCTCAGTCCTTCGCCCGTAAAGGCATTCTTCTCATCGCCCTCCCAGCCGCCTGGGAAGTCGCTCCGGATCAGTCCGTGGTCGCCTGATTCACGGTTGGCCATGAGGATTTCCGTTCCGTAATAAATTTGCGGGGTGCCGCGCAGCGTGGCGGCCATGACCATCGCCATGCGCCACAGGTCCTGGTCCTCACCCACCTGCGTAAAGATTCGGCTCATGTCGTGGTTGTCCGGAAAGATCACCAGATCCTGGGGTGATGGATAGACAAAGTCATGGGCGAGCTTCTCGTAGAGGGCCATCCAGGAACTGAGCCAGTCGGGCTTTTCTTCGATAAGGGATTCCACGATGGCCGCCTGCACCGGGAAGTCCATCATGCTCGGCATGTGGGAGACGTAGCCGTCGTGGTTTTCCTTGCCGCGCTGCCAGTAGGCGACGAAGTTGGGGCTTGAGTGCCACTCCTCGCCGACGATGGTGAAGTCCGGATATTCCTCCATGACGCGCCGGGACCACTCCGCCATGTAGGCCTTGTCCGGGTAGGGATGCGTGTCCATGCGGATACCGGTGAGCCCGAGCGTTTCGATCCACCACAGGGCGTTTTGCGTGAGGTAATCGGCCAGCAGGGGGTTACGCTGGTTCAGGTCCGGCATCGTGTCGACGAACCAGCCGTCGCTGAAGGCCTGGCGGTCGTAGGCTGAGCCGTTCGGGTCGAAGATGGTCGCGTGGATGTGGGTGGTAATCGGGCGCAGTTCCGGGAAGTTCAGCCAGTCCTCGGTGGGAAGATCGTCCATCCACCAGTGGCCCGTGCCGACGTGGTTCACGATCATGTCCATGATCATGCCGATGCCGCGTGCCCGGGCCGTCTCTGCCAGGGCCACGTACTCCTCGTTGCTGCCGTAGCGCGGATCGGCGGCGTAAAAATCCGTGGTCGAGTAACCATGATAGGAGCACACGGGCATGCGGTTCTCGAGGACCGGGTTCAGCCAGATCGCGGTAAAGCCCATCTCGTCGATGTACTCCAGGCTCTGCGCGATGCCTTCAATGTCGCCCCCGTGGCGGCCACACAATTCGCTTCGGTCCACCGGATCGCCCAGGGCCGGGTCGTTGTCATTGTTCGGGTTGCCGTTGGCGAACCGGTCCGGGGTGATCAGGTAGATCGTGTCGGCACCGCTGAAGCCCCGCGCATGGTCCGGGTCCGGGTTCTTCGCTTTCAGCGTATAGCGGTGGGTCAGCGTGGCGCCGTCGCCCGCGAGCGTGAGTTCGAACTCACCCGGCTCGACGCTGGGGTCAATGTCCAGGTAGACAAACAGGTAGTTGGGACTGTCACCGGTTTCGACCCGGGCGATGGCAATGCCTTCCTGGTCAGTGGTCGGCGTCATGCCCGCCAGGGAGGAGCCGTAGATCATAAGCTGAAGCTCCGTATGCTGGTAGCCCTGGTACCAGAAGGGCGGCTCCACGCGCTCGATGGACTGTGCCTGGGAAAGGACAGGCAGGCCTGTGAACGTCAGCAGGGCAGCCATTGCCACGGCTGGTGAACGGATTGCGCCGAGGGTCTCGCGTCGGGCCTGCATGGCAGGCTGCTGGCGGCCGGTTGTCGTCTGGGTCATCAAACCTCTCCAAGGGTGTGTTTTACCCTTCGCATCCTACCGAAAGGCGCACAGCCCCGACTTTCTGTCCGGTCCCCAGGCCTATGAATACGTTTGTAAATACGGGGGGAGAGTGGGCCCCGTTGATAAACTGGCGCGATGACAGAAGCGACACTTACTGCGGGCCAATCGGAGGCCCAACGACCCAGTAAACCCAGGCTGAGTTTCTGGCAGATCTGGAACATGTGTTTCGGCTTTCTGGGCATCCAGATGGGCTTCGCGCTGCAAAACGCCAACGTCAGCCGGATCTTCCAGACCCTCGGAGCGGACATCGAACAGCTGCCGATCCTGTGGGTGGCAGCGCCGGTAACGGGCCTCGTCGTGCAGCCGATTATCGGTTACATGAGTGACCGCACCTGGAACCGCCTTGGGCGTCGGCGCCCCTACTTCCTGGTGGGCGCCATCCTGGCCTCCCTGGCCCTGTTCATCATGCCGAACTCGCCCACGCTGTGGGTCGCTGCCGGCATGCTGTGGATCATGGACGCGAGCATCAACGTTTCCATGGAGCCGTT
Organism: Pseudomonadota bacterium; assembly: GCA_038749855.1. Taxonomy (GTDB): domain Bacteria; phylum Pseudomonadota; class Gammaproteobacteria; order Xanthomonadales; family SZUA-36; genus Marinihelvus. The sequence continues at coordinate 12,427 of JBCDHO010000001.1, read as the reverse complement.
CCGGGCTTTTGTCGGCGACAACCTGCCCCCGGAGCAGCGCACCAGCGGCTTCGCCATGCAGAGCTTTTTCATCGGCATTGGCGCGGTTGTGGCCTCGGCCATGCCCTGGATGCTCGCGAACTGGTTCGACGTGGCCAACACCGCTGGCCCGGGTGAGATCCCGGATTCCGTGAAGTGGTCCTTCTACATCGGCGGCGCTGCCTTCCTGGCCGCGGTCAGCTGGACCGTTTTCCGCAGCCGTGAGTACTCGCCAGAAGAGCTTGCCGCCTTTGACGACGCGGAGCCGACCGCTGCCAGCCCGCACGACGGGCCCGCGAAGTCTGCCAACGGCCTGCGGCGCTTCGGCATTGGCTTTACCGTGGTCGGCCTGGGGCTGACCGCCTGGGTGACGACGGGCCTCGACAAGCAGCTCTACATCCTGGGTGTCGGCCTCGCGGCCTTTGGCGTGCTGTGCTTTCTGACGGCGCGGCTCCAGGAGTCCGGCCGCACGAGCAATGGCCTTTATGAAGTTATGAACGATCTGTTCGCCATGCCGCGGGTCATGAAGCAGCTGGCGGTGGTGCAGTTCTTTTCCTGGTTTGCGCTGTTCGCCATGTGGATCTACGGCACGTCCGCCGTGACTTCATTCCATTACGGCACCACCGACGTCACCAGCGCAGCCTACAATGAAGGCGCCAACTGGGTCGGAGTGCTGTTTGCTGCCTACAACGGCTTCGCCGCACTTGCTGCGATTGCCATCCCGTTCCTGGCGCATCGACTCGGCTGCCGGGTCTGCCACCTGCTGAATCTCATGCTCGGTGGTGTCGGACTGCTGTCGTTCTGGTTTATCCGCGATCCGGCCTGGTTGCTGCTGCCGATGGTCGGTGTGGGCGTTGCCTGGGCATCCATTCTCTCCTTGCCCTATGCGCTGCTTTCCGGGGCCCTGCCCGCGGCCAAGATGGGCGTCTACATGGGAATCTTTAATTTCTTCATCGTGATTCCGCAGCTGGTGGCGGCCAGCCTGCTTGGCCTGCTGCTCCGTGAGGGCTTTGGTGGCGAACCGATTTTCGGGCTCGTCCTCGGCGGCATCTCACTGGGGGTCGCCGGGCTTTTAACGCTGGCCGTGGACCGGGACGCGGAGCCCGAGGCGATCTGAGTCATGACGGCCCCGGTCCTGCTGATTGGTGACATCGGAGGCACCAATGCACGCTTCGCACTGGCTGACCCGGAGCGACCGGCCTTCGATCAGGTCGTAAAGCTGGCGTGTAGCGAGTATCCCACGGCCCTCGATGCCATCGAACACTATCTTGACGGCGTCGGCATGGGTCGGCCCAGCGGCGTGTGCCTGGCCGCCGCCGGTCCCATCGTGAATGGCTCGGTGCGCTTCACGAACAACCACTGGGCAATTGACGGCGCGGAGCTGCAGGCGCAGCTCGGTGCCCGTTCGGTTCGGCTATTGAACGACTTTGAGGCCATCGCCCTTTCCCTGCCCTTTCTCAGCGCCGGTGTAACACAGCCCATCGGCCTGGTGGCTGAGCGAGTCCGTGTGACGGCGGACTTCACCGTGGGGGTTCTGGGTCCGGGAACCGGGCTGGGCGTCGCTGGTTTGCTGTGCCGGGATGGGTTGCTTCATCCGGTCGTCGGAGAGGGCGGGCACCGGGGTTTCGCACCGGAAACGGCCCAGCAGATCGAGGTGCTCAGCGTGCTGCGTGAGCGCTTCGAGCGCGTTTCCGATGAACGGCTGCTGTCCGGTCCGGGCCTCGTCAATATTTTCGAGGCGCTGAACCGGGTTCACGGTTCACCCGGGGAACGCCTGGACGCAGCCGACATTTTTGAGCGCGCCCAGCGTCACGAGGACCGGCTGGCGCTCGAAGCCGTCAAGCTATTCTTCGAGGTGCTCGGCCAGGCGGCGGGAAACCTCGCGCTGGAACTCGGCGCTTTTGATGGCATCTACATCGCCGGTGGTATCGTCAAACGGTATCCAGATCTGCTTGAGGCAAGCGGATTCCGGGCGGCCTTTGAGCACAAGGGACGCCATCGCTCCCTCATGGAACGGACGCCCACGCATCTCATCACCCACGACGACCCGGGTTTGCTGGGCGCTGCCTACGGCGCGCTTTCGGACCAGGGCGCCGCAACAACGACAAGTCCAGAAAAAAGGACAGGCTCATGAACGAACCCGCTCACGGCGCCATCGCCGACGTTATGCCCGCCCAGCCACGGGCCGGTGTCGCCCTGCATTTCACCTCCCTGCCGTCGCCCTACGGCATCGGTGATATCGGTGATGCGGCCCTCGCTTTTGTCGATGCGCTGGCGGATATGAAGCTGCTGGTCTGGCAGTTCCTCCCGACCGGTCCCACGGCCTATGGAGATTCTCCGTACCAACCGCTCTCGGCGTTTGCCGGTAATGAGAACCTGATCGGCCTGGAGCCGCTCGTGCGCGATGGGTTCCTGAGCCAGGAGGAAATCGACACGCTCCGTGACCTGCCCCATGACACGGTCGATTACGGCGCGGTCATTTCCCGCAAGGGCGCCTTGCTGCGTTTGGCGGCCGAACGCTTCGAGGCGCGCGCTGATGCTGAGCAGCAAGCGGCCTACGAAACCTTTGTGGCAGAGAACGACGAAGACTGGCTTGCCGACTACGCCCTGTACCGCATCCTCAAGTCCGGCCATGGTGAGCGCCCCTGGACCGAATGGGCCACCGAGTACGTGCGTCGTGATCCCGAGGCCCTGGCACAGGCCGCGCGTGCGAACGCCGCGGACATCGCCTGCGTGAAGGTGCTGCAGTTTTTCTTTGACGTGCAGTGGCGGCGTTTGAAGGCAAGGGCCGGCGAGCGGCGTGTACGCCTGTTCGGCGACATGCCGATCTACATTGCCCTCGACAGCGCCGACGCCTGGGCGCACCCCGAGATTCTGCGTGTTGACGAGGACGGCCGGCCCTTCGATGTGGCCGGAGTCCCCCCGGATTACTTCAGCGAGGACGGTCAGCTCTGGGGCAATCCGCTCTATGACTGGGCGCACCATGAGCGACATGGGTTTTCCTGGTGGATCGAGCGCATGGCCCACGCGGCTCGGCTCAATGACCTCGTTCGCGTTGATCACTTTCGTGGTTTCGAGGCGTACTGGGCCGTGCCCTTTGGCGAAGAGACCGCCAAGGGCGGACGTTGGGAGCCAGGGCCGAGAGATGCCCTGTTTGAGGCCATGGAGCAGGCGCTGGGCGTCCTGCCGATCGTCGCCGAGGACCTCGGTGTCATTACGCCGGAAGTCGACGGGCTCCGCCTGCGCCACGGTATTCCGGGCATGGTCGTGCTGCAGTTCGACGTCAGCGATCCGGACTTTGATCCGACCGCCATGGCGCCCAACAGCGTCTGCTACACGGGCACGCACGACAACGACACGACGGTCGGCTGGTTTCGGGGCGGTGAGGACGATACGCGCTCCGAGGAAGAGTTGCTGGCTACCCGTAAAAACGTTCTGCGCATGACCGGCGGTTCCCCGGAGACCATCCATCTCGATCTGATCGAGATGGCCTTTGCGTCGCCGGCTCAGCTGGCCATCGCACCCATGCAGGATTTTTTGGGGCTGGGTACGGAGTCCCGGGTGAACATTCCGGGCACGACGGGCAACAACTGGCGCTGGCGCCTGCTGCCCGAGCAATTCACGGATGACTTTCGTGCGGGTGTCGCCCGCCTGGTGGAAGCCTGCGGCCGCGGCTGATGGGGACCTGTCACCTCAATCCGGTAGACTCGAAGGTTCGTCGAGGGTGCTGGGAGGCATGATGAACACGCAGAAACCGGTCGGGGAAGGTCGTCACGTCAGCAGACTGACGCGCGATACGCTCGCGCTCATACTCGCGGGAGGGCAGGGGTCGCGCCTGTATGAATTGACCCGCTGGCGAGCCAAGCCGGCGGTCTACTTCGGCGGCAAGAGCCGCATCATCGATTTCCCCCTGTCCAACTGCATCAATTCCGGCGTGCGTCGAATCGGCGTGTTGACTCAGTACAAGGCGCACTCGCTGATCCGTCACCTGGTTCGCGGCTGGACCAGCTTCCAGGCGGGTTCCAGGGAGTTCGTCGAAATTCTGCCGGCGTCCCAGCGGGTCGGCGGTGAGTGGTACAAGGGCACCGCCGACGCGGTGTATCAGAACATCGACATCATCCGCACGCACAACCCCATGCTGGTGCTGATCCTGGCCGGTGACCACATTTACAAGATGGACTATGGGCCCTTCCTGGCCTGGCACACGGAGATGCAGGCGGACATGACCGTTTGCTGTGTCGAGGTTCCCGTGGAGGAGGCGGCGGGGCAGCTGGGCGTCATGACCGTGGACGAAACGGGTCGTGTGATCGCCTTCGACGAGAAACCGGAGCAGCCCAATTCCATTCCCGGCAAGCCCGGCATTTGCCTCGCCTCTATGGGCAACTACGTCTTTAACACCGGTTTTCTCTTCGAGCAGCTGATCAAGGACTCGGACACGGTGGAAACCACCCACGACTTTGGTCGTGATGTGATTCCCTCAATCATTCGGAACTACCGTATTTTTGCCTATCCGTTCCGCGATCCGAAAACCGGCGAACAGGCTTACTGGCGCGATGTGGGGACGCTGGATGCGTTCTGGCAGGCAAACATTGAGCTGACCTACGTGAAGCCGCCCCTGAACGTTTACGACCGCGAGTGGCCCATTTTTACCTACCAGGCGCAGCTGCCCGCGGCCAAGTTCATCTTCGACGAGCCGGGCCGGCGCGGCGAGGCGGTGGGTTCCATCGTCTCAGCCGGATGCATCGTCTCCGGTTCTTCGGTCCGTAACTCGGTGCTGTTTTCCAATACGCGCGTTCACTCTTACTCGGAGGTCGAACGGTCCGTGGTCCTCCCGGACTGCGAGATCAGGCGCCGCGTACGCATCCGCAATGCCATCATCGACCGCGGCGTGGTGGTGCCGGAGGGCATGCGCATCGGCTTCGACCAGGAGGAAGACCGCAGCAACGGTTTCCGGATCACCGGCGGTGGTCGGACGCTCGTGACCGCCGAAATGCTCGGTCAGTCCCTCTATCACACGCGGTGAGCGATGGCGGGGATGCGTGAAGTCTGGCACGTGGCTGCCGAAAACGACTGGATCCCCCGGGGAAAGGTTGGCGGCGTCGGCGATGTCATACGCGATCTCCCGCCAGCGCTGGCGGCGACCGGCTGTCGCGTTCGCGTTGTGGTGCCGGCCTATGGTGCCTTTCACCACGACCCTGGCGCGCGACCCCTGGTCACCATTGAGGGGCAGTTCGCCGGCGAACCGTTCCAGGCGAAGGCCTGGCGCCTCGCCGGTTCGACCCAATCGCTCGAGCAGGTCGTCATTGATCATCCCCGCCTGTGCCCGGGCCAGCCCGGCCAGATATATCATTCAGACTCGCCCAATCGCCCCTTCGAGACGGACTCGAGCAAGTTCGCGTTTTTCTGCGCGGCGGTCGCTGCCTGGCTGAACCAGGAAGAGGCCGTGCCCCCCATCGTGCACCTGCACGACTGGCACACGGGCTTCCTGCCCTGGCTCCGGGCCTGCGCACCGGACGACGCGCCCATCCGCGGTTGCCGCATGGTGTTCACGATTCATAACCTGGCCTACCAGGGCCTCCGACCGCTGGCGGGAACCGATGCCAGCCTGGCGGCCTGGTTTCCGGAGTATCTCGATCTGGCCGATGCAACGCTGGACCCGCACGACGCCCGTCTCGCCAATCCCATGGCGGCGGCCATTCGCCTGGCAGACGCCGTGGCGACGGTCTCACCAACCTACGCCGAGGAGATTCGCCAGCCGAACGACCCCGCGCGGGGCTTCCATGGCGGTGAGGGGCTGGAAAGCCTGTTACAGCGCAAGGCGGAAGCGGGCCGGCTGGTGGGCATCCTGAACGGCTGTGAATACCCGGATCTTCCGGAGCCAAGGCCCTGGGACGATCTGCTGGACGCCATCCTCAACGCCCGGGGTCTGCTTGAAGGACGTCCCATTCTTCAGCGCCATATCGAGTCACTCCGTGGCGAGCGTCCGGGCACGGTGCTGCTCAGTATCGGGCGCATGGTCGACCAGAAGGTGGCGCTTTTTCTCGAGCCGACCGCAGCGTGCCCCACTGCGCTGGATGGTCTGCTCGACCACGTGGGTGATGACGACCTGTTCATCATGCTGGGAAGTGGCGATCCGGCCCTGGAGGCTTTGTTTTCCACCATCGGTGAGCGGCGCAAGAATTTTCTGTTCCTGCGTGGCTACGCGGAAGCCTTGAGCGAATTGCTGTATCGGGGCTCAGACGTTTTTCTTATGCCGAGCACCTTCGAGCCCTGCGGCATCAGTCAGATGCTGGCCCTCCGCGCTGGGCAGCCCTGCGTGGTCCACGGCGTTGGCGGCCTGAAGGACACGGTGAAGGACGGCGAGACCGGCTTTGTTTTCTCCGGGGCGTCCCGGCGGGCGCAGGCGGAGGGGCTGGTCAATGCAGTGGGCCGAGCCCTGGCGCTGCGCCGCAGTGATCCCCTTGCCTGGGCCAGGATGTCAGAGCACGCGCGTGCTCAGCGGTTCAGTTGGGACCGTGCTGCCCGACGAACCGTTGAAGCGCTCTATGACCCGTTGCTGAGTCAGGACGACGTTGGTGCACGACATGCATAAGGCCTACCAGGCCATCGTCGTTGGTGCACGACATGGATAAGGCCTACCAGGCCATCGTAGACGGCACCCACGACAACCCCTTTGCCGTGCTGGGTGTTCATCGCGAAGGCGGCCAGCGGGTTGCGCGGGTCTTCGAGCCGGGTGCACGCGGCATGCGACTGCTGAATCGGGACGGCGAGGTGCTTGCGGACATGGACCTCTTGCACCCTGGTGGCCTGTTCTCTGCACCCCTTCCACCCCGGCTTCGCGCTTACCGCGTGGGGGTTACGGACGCCGACGGTCACGATTGGACCCGTGACGACGCCTATCGCTTTCCCTCCACGCTGGGTGACCTGGACCTTTACCTGCTGAGGGAAGGCTCCCACGCAGACCTGTATCGAAAACTCGGTGCCCACGTGATGCGCTTGGGTGGCGTGCTTGGAACCGTCTTTGCCGTCTGGGCGCCGAACGCGACCCGAGTCAGCGTTATCGGTAACTTCAATCAGTGGGACGGTCGCCGGCATGTCATGCGCCTGCATCCGGGTAATGGCATTTGGGAGATTTTCGTTCCCGGCGTGGATTCCGGCGCCCATTACAAGTTCGAGATGCTCGATGGTGAGGGTCGCCTGTTGCCGTTCAAGTCAGACCCGGTCGGCCAGTACCACGAGCCACCCCCGGGCAACGCGTCGGTGGTCTGGCGCAGCCGTCACCGCTGGCGCGATGGCGAATGGATGCAGCAACGCAGCGCCGTCCCCGCACTGGATGCGCCCATGAGTGTCTACGAGGTGCACCTGGGCAGCTGGCGCCGCGGTGCCCATGGCGAGTTGCTGTCCTACCGGGCGCTGGCCAAGCAGTTGGTCCGCTACGTCACGGATATGGGTTTCACCCACGTCGAACTGTTGCCTGTCACCGAGCACCCCTTTGACGGCTCCTGGGGCTACCAGCCGATCGGTCTGTTCTCACCGACCCAACGCTTCGGCAGCCCGGACGATTTTCGCTACCTGGTCGATCGACTTCACCAGGCCGGTATCGGCGTCATCGCCGACTGGGTGCCGGCCCATTTTCCGAAGGATGAGCACGGCCTCCGGCGTTTCGACGGCAGCGCGCTCTACGAGCACGAGGATCCTCGAAAGGGCGAGCACAAGGACTGGGGCACGCTGATCTTCAATTACGGTCGCCGGGAGGTGATCAACTACCTCGTCGGCAGTGCGCTGTACTGGATTCGCCAGTTCCATATCGACGCGCTGCGCGTCGATGCCGTGGCCTCCATGCTGTATCTGGACTATTCCCGGGACGAGGGCGAATGGCTGCCGAATAAGCACGGCGGCAATGAGAATCTCGAAGCCGTGGAATTCCTGAAACGGCTCAATGCCGTGGTTCACCTCGAGGGTGCGGGCAGCCATGCCGAGGAATCCACCGCCTGGCCTGGGGTGTCCCGGCCCACGGATGCCGGTGGGCTGGGGTTCACCAACAAATGGAACATGGGCTGGATGAACGACACGCTCTCCTACATGAGCGAGGAGCCCGTGCACCGCAAGCACCACCACGACAAGATGACCTTCGGGCTTGTCTACGCCTTCACGGAAAACTTTATCCTGCCCCTGTCCCATGATGAGGTGGTTCATGGTAAGGGCAGCCTGCTGGGCCGTATGCCGGGCGATGACTGGCAGCGCTTTGCCAACCTGCGCGCCTACTTCGGTTTCATGTGGGCGCATCCGGGCAAAAAGCTGCTGTTCATGGGGGGTGAGTTTGCCCAGTCCCGTGAATGGGACCATGACAGCTCCCTGGACTGGCACCTGCTGGACCATGCACCGCATGAGGGCGTTCAATGCCTCGTGCGGGACCTGAATCACGTCTACCGTGCGCAGCCCGCGCTCTACCGCGACGACTTCCGGCCAGAAGGCTTTGAGTGGATCGACCCCGCAGACCGTGATAGCAGCGTGTTCTCCTGGATTCGCCGCGCGGGCGAGGACGAGTGGCTGGTCTGCGTGTGCAACTTTACCCCGGTCGTGCGGCACGGTTTTCGCATCGGTGTACCGGAGGCGAAGGCCTACCGGGTGGTGCTGGACAGCGACGACCTGCGCTATGGCGGTACCGGTGTACTCGGTGCGTCGGAGTTTGCCACCGAGGCGCACAGCGCCAACGGCCGAGACGTATCCATCGAATTGACGCTCCCGCCTCTGGCCACGCTGTGGCTGGCGCCGGTGCGGGAACCCTGAAACGGAGTGAGACCTTGAACGTCCTCAACGAACCGCAAGACAGCACCGGCCGCCTGGAGTTTCTCCAGAAATCGCAGCTGGGCATGGATGCCGACGCTTTCCTCGGCGACCTTTCGCATTACTACACGCGCATGCTGGGCCGCCGCACGCTGCGCACGGATACGCCGTTCCTGTATCAGGCCCTGTCCCACGCGGTGCGTGATCGGCTCATGGAGCGTTGGAACGCCACCAACATTGCCCTGGAGCGTGAGGGATCGCGCCGTGCCTACTATCTGTCCATGGAGTTTCTCATGGGCCGGCTGCTGCACAACGCGCTCTACAGCCTGGGCGCCGTACAGGCCTCCACGGAAGCGCTCTCCGCGCTTGGTGTCGAACTTGGGCAGGTCGAAGAGGCGGAGCACGACGCGGGTCTCGGCAACGGGGGCCTTGGCCGCCTTGCCGCCTGTTTCCTCGACAGCTGCGCGACCCTCGGGCTGCCGGTGGTCGGTTATGGCCTGCGCTACGAGTACGGCATGTTTCGCCAGCGCATCGACCAGGGCTTCCAGGTCGAGGAACCGGATCCCTGGCTGCGCGACGGCTTCCCCTGGGAAATTGAGCGCATCGAGCTGGCCCGGCCGATCCGCTTTGGTGGTCACACGATTACCTACCGGGATCCAGACGGGAAAGAGCGGCGCGCCTGGGTGGATACGCGTGACGTGCTCGCCATTCCCTACGACGTGCCCGTGCCCGGCTACCGCAACGGGGTGGTCAACACGCTGCGCCTCTGGTCGGCGGAGGCTACCGAGTCCTTCGACCTCGAGGAGTTCAATGCGGGCAGCTACACGGAAGCCGTGGAAGCCAAGACGGCCGCTGAAAACATCTCCAAGGTGCTCTATCCGAACACGGCCACGGTCAGTGGGCATGAGCTGCGCCTGCGACAGCAGTACTTCCTGGCTTCGGCCAGCCTGCAGGACGTGCTGGCGGACTGGGTGAAGCACCAGGGCGCTGACCTGTCGAGTTTCGCCGAACATAACTGCTTCCAGCTCAACGACACGCACCCGGCCATCGCGGTGCCGGAACTCATGCGCCTGCTGCTCGATGAGCACGGGCTCAGCTGGGATTCGGCCTGGGCCATCACCCGCAGCACCATGGCCTATACCAACCACACGCTGCTGCCCGAGGCCCTGGAAACCTGGCCGCTGAGCATGTTCGAGCGCTTGCTGCCACGGGTACTGGAGATCATTTACGAAATCAACGCGCGTTTCCTTGAGGAAGTCAGCATCTGCTGGCCGGGGGACAACGAGCGGCTGGCCCGCATGTCACTGATCGAGGAGCGGGGCGAGCGTCGCGTGCGCATGGCCTACCTCGCCATCGTCGGCAGCTACTCCGTCAACGGCGTGGCCGAGCTGCATTCCAAGCTGCTGCGTGAGGGTCTGTTCCGGGATTTCGCCGAGCTCTGGCCCGAAAAATTCAACAACAAGACGAACGGCGTTACCCAGCGGCGCTGGCTGGCGGCCTGTAACGCGCCGCTCGCCGGACTGATCAGTGACACGATCGGAGACGGGTGGGTGACGGACCTGGATCAGCTTTCCGGTCTGCGCGCTTCCGTCGACGATCCGGAATTTCGACAGCGCTGGCAGACGGCACGCCAGGTGAACAAGGAGCGGCTGGCCAAGCTGATCCAGGCGCAGACCGGACTGGCCCTCGATACGACCATGCTCTTCGACGTGCAGGTCAAGCGCATTCATGAGTACAAGCGCCAGCTGCTGAACGTGCTTCACGCCATCCACCGCTACGACCGGATTCGCCGCGGCGATGACGAAGGCATGGTGCCCCGCGCCATTATCATCGGCGGTAAGGCAGCCCCTGGCTACGTTATGGCGAAGAGTGTCATCAAGCTGATCAGTAATGTCGCCCACGTCATCAACAACGACCCGGCCATGCGCGGTAAGCTGCAGATGGTGTTCTATCCGGACTATGACGTCACCGCCATGGAAGCGATCTGCACGGCAGCGGATTTGTCGGAGCAGATTTCCACGGCCGGAAAGGAGGCCTCGGGCACGGGCAACATGAAGTTCATGATGAACGGCGCGGTAACCATCGGCACGCTCGATGGCGCCAACGTGGAGATCCGCGAGGCAGTGGGCGAGGAGAACTTTTTCCTGTTTGGTCACACGGTGGAAGAACTGCCGGCACTCCGGGCCCACTATGACCCGCGCGGCATCATTGCCGCCGACGAAGACTTCACCCGTGTGGTTCATCTCCTCGACTGCGGCCACTTCAACCGCCTCGAGCCCGGCGTGCTGGATGACGTGATTGCTTCCTTCCAGGACCCGAACGACCTGTGGATGACGGCGGCTGATTTCCGCAGCTACATCGACGCCCAGGATCGGGTCGACGAGGCCTTCCGGGATACGGAACGCTGGACCACCATGAGCATCCTCAACACCGCCGCATCGGGCCGGTTCTCAACCGACCGCACCATGCGCGACTACAACGCGGACATATGGCACCTGGAGCCGGTCGAACTGGACTGAGTCCGACGCCGGCGCGCGGGCCGTTCGTCGAAGCGGACGGCGTCCGCTTTCGCGTCTATTCATCGTGCGCGGAGCGCGTGGTGCTGTGCCTTCATGCGCCGGGTGGGCCGGAACGCCAGCGCGTGGAAATGAATGCGCTGGGGGACGGTGACTGGGAAGTCTTCGTGCCCGGTCTCGGGCCCGGGCAGCGCTATGGCTATCGCACCTTCGGGCCCTGGCACCCGGACCGCGGTGAGCGCTGCAACCCGCACAAGCTGCTGCTCGACCCCTACGCCCGGCTGCTGGCCAGTGACTTTCACTGGAGCGCGGCGGTGTTCGACTACACGGTCGAGCGGGCGCAGGTGGGTTGGCGCATGGACGAGCGGGACAGCGCCCCCGTGGTGCCGCACAGCGTCGTCAGCCAGCCCTTCTCACCCTATCCGCATCGCGAGGCCATGCGTGCCTGGACCGACTCGATCGTCTACGAGGCCAATGTCCGCGGCTTCACCATGGCACACCCGGACCTCGACGAGCAGGAGCGCGGAAAGCTCCGGGGCCTGAGCAACGGGCAGATTCTCGAGCATCTCAAGGCGCTGGGGATCACCACCGTGGAGCTCATGCCCGTGCATGCGTTCATCGACGAGCGGCACCTGGTCGAGCGCGGGTTGCAGAACCTCTGGGGCTATAACTCGATCAGCTTTTTTGCCGTGGCGCCGCGCCTCGCGGGCCCGGATCCCAACGTGGAATTCCGGGCCATGATGGCCGCCCTTCACGAGGCCGGTTTCGACGTGCTGCTCGACGTTGTCTATAACCACACAGGAGAGGGAGACGGCCTTGGCCCGATGCTCAGTTTCCGCGGCCTGGACAACTTGGCCTACTACCGGGTCGAGCCCAACGACCCGGGCGTCTACGTGAATGACACGGGAACGGGCAACACGGTCAATGCGGACCACCCGGTGGTTCAGGACCTGGTCGTCGACAGCCTGCGCTACTGGCACCGCCCCATGGGGGTGGATGGTTTTCGCTTCGACCTGGCGCCGATTCTCGGCCAGGGTGCGAATGGCTTCGACCCTGCTCATCCGCTGCTCCGCCGCATCACGGAAGACGAGCAGTTGGGGTCGGCG